>NZ_JBDGDD010000027.1:0-33561 GCF_040909065.1 Ruminococcus sp. RTP21359st1_H3_RTP21359_211015 | reverse complement strand
TCCTATGCGTCCCCTCAAATGGTTTTCGCCTATCGAATTTCTTAATAATAGTGTCCAATATGATTGACAAACCTACAAACAGAGGTCTGCGGAAAGTTTTTCGGTTATGCACAAAAAAAGCCGCACAAATTGTACGGCTCAGAATAATATGAAAATTTATTCTTTACAAATTGAAAGGGCAAGCACAAACGGGACGTCGGATTTATGCAAAATAGAAATTGCACCGCTCCCCTACAATAACATTGATAGTATTTATCAATACTTTATTTTCAGGGTCTTGCCCGGAACGCTCACGCCGTCTGACAGAGTGATAGGGAGCTTTTGCTCCTCAGAGAAGCCGATAGTTTCGCCGTCTTTAAGCTCAACGCCCTCAGAAAGCACATACTCGGAGATAGAAAGCAAAAATCCAAGCAGGTCGTTAGGCTGTTTTGGAGAGTCAACTATCTCCATTTCCTCATATCCGAAAAATCTCATGCCTGATGTGAAAGCGCAAAGACCTGTTTTAGCAAGATACATACCTGTGTAGATAAGAATAGGCATCGGATACTCGCCGTCTTTGATAGTTTCAGCAAAGTTCACATAGAAGTTCTTTTCATAAACTGTCGGGTCTTTATAGATACCGATAGCGTTATCGAGTTTCAGCAGTGAGCTTGCCACCTTTGCAAAGAGGATAGCCTGCTCAACAGCGCTTGTTTTATTCATTACAGCGAGCATAACGTGCGCCTGATGCTTAGCGACCTCGTTTGCGCCCTCTTTCCAAAGAATGTTATACTTTGCCGCATTTTCAGCTTCCTTGTTAGGAACTGGGTTAGGCATAAGTGAGCAAGCGACCACCATATCGCCAACCTTGAATACCATAGCGTTGTCTTTTACATCGTCCTGCGGAACGATGTTCCAATCGTCTTTCAGAAACTTTTTAAATCTGAGCCAATCCATGTTAGCGTCTGTGTAGAGAACGAAGCCTGCAAGGACGTTGCCTTCCTTTTTATCGTCCTTGGTTTCCTGAACGTTTTTGTTTTCTTCTGACATTTTGTTACCTCCATAAGATAAAGTCTGTTGAGGTCATTATAGCACACTTGGGGAGAAAATGCAACAGGGGGAGGTAAATGAGGAGTGAGGAGTTAGGAATTATGGTATCGCCTGCGGCGATGATTTTTTTGTCCTTTCTTTATCACCCTTTCCCTCAATAATTTGTATACCATGTACCTGACAAAAACGCCGTTCCGACTTCTTGTCAGAACGGCGTGATTATTATTCTGTTACCGCTGTTTCCTCAGCCTGCTGTGTTTCAGGCTCGTTAAAAGGCAGCTTCACTGTTATGGTAGTTCCCTTTTCAAGCTCGCTTTCAAGGGATATCTCACCGCTGTGATATGCGACTATGTGCTTTACTATAGAAAGCCCTAAGCCTGTGCCGCCTATCTTCTTGGAACGGCTTTTATCAACTCGGTAAAAACGTTCAAAGATTCGGCTTTGATGTTCGTCGGATATGCCTATGCCTGTGTCGCTGAACACTGCCACGGCTTTGCCGTCCTCTATGCCGACCGTTACTTTCAGGCTTCCGCCCTCATGATTGTACTTTATGGCGTTGTCCATTAGATTTAAAAACAGTTCTGTGATGTAGCTCTGATTGCCGTATATCTGAACAGGTTCGCCCTCAATGGTCATTGTGACCTCTCTATTATCTGCCTTGTGACGGAGTATCTCCTCTACGTCATGGGCGGTTTTCAGCAGGTCTATTTTATCAGACAAAACGTGTTCCTGCTCCTCTATCTGGGAAAGCCTGATAATATCGTTTATAAGATACAAAAGTCTTTCACTTTCACGATATATCATACCGCCGTATTTCTTCACGTCCTCTTCCTTGGTGAAAATGCCGTTTTCAAGAAGTTCGCCAAAGCCTTTTATGGTGGTAAGCGGCGTTTTAAGCTCGTGAGATACGTTGGCTGAGAAGTCACGGCGTATCTGCTCGCTTTGTATCTCCTCTGTTACGTCAACAAAGAAGATTATGATACCAAAATCAAGGGTATTCTCGCTGTAGACCTTATTTGCAAAGGTACGGTAAAAACGGCTTTTTTCTGTGATGATACCTTTTGCTGCACCGCTTTCCTTGGCTTCTTCAAGCAGACCTATTATCTGCTGATCGTTGGTCATATGGTTTATCTTGGTATGCTCCGTAGGGTCAAAGCTGTTGCCGAGAATTTTCAAGGCGCTCTTATTTACCGAAAGCACTGTCATGTCCTCGTCAAGAAGTATCATGCCCTCCACCATATTTTCAGTGATAAGTGATATTTTTTCTCTCTCTGCCTTTATTTTATTCATGTTCTTATGTATTCGTCCCATAAGAACGTCTGCATTTTTTATGATAGGTTCAAGTTCTTCATAAGGCGTTTCAAACTGACCGATATTCTCGTTCCTCAGATCAAGCTGTTTTACAAGGGAATTTATCGGCTTTATCATGCTTTCTGAAAGCTTTATGGAGATTATGGTGGTGATAAAGATTATCCCTCCTGCGAACACCACCAGCATTGGTATCACTGCAAGGAACACCCCTGCAAGGTTTTCCTTATCTGTAGAAAATCTCAGCACACCGCCGTCATATTTTATGGCATAATAATATGTAGTATATCCAAGGGTTTTGGAAAATCTTGTGAATTCGCCCTCGTCATTTGCCATAGCCTCTTTGAACTCTTCACGGTCTGAGTGGTTTTCCATTTTGGCGGGATCTGCTTCAGAGTCATATTTTACATTGCCCTGTGCGTCGATGAAGGTGACACGGACATCATATTCTACTGATCTTTCCAAAATATCAGCCATTTCTGAGGGTTTATTGTTTCCTGCGGCAACGAGCTTTGCAGCGGATTTAAGCTCATTTTTAGTGAAACGCTGATAGGTAGAATATCCAAGAGAGCCTGCTACTAAAAGAAAAAACAGCACTGTACATGAAACAAGTATCGTCATGACTTTATAGAGTTTTTTCTGCATATGCTGTTCCTCCTTATCTCAAAATTTTTATATTTTGTAGCCTATGCCACGGACTGTTTTGATAAGATCCGTACAGCCTGCGGCTTCAAGCTTTTGTCTGAGGGTCTTGATGTGCATATCAACAGTTCTTGTTTCCCCTGCAAACTCATAGCCCCAGACCATTTCCATAAGCTTATCACGGCTCACGGCTATGGACTTATGGCGCATAAGATACATCAAAAGCTCAAATTCCTTATAGGTCAAAACGACCTCCTGACCGTTATATGTACAGATACGTCTTGAAGCGTCAAGGGATACGCCCTGTTCTTCTATTACGTCAGCCTCGGCATTCTGCTTTCCTGCACGTCTTAAAACGGCTTTTATTCTTGAAAGCAGTTCCATTACGCCGAACGGCTTTGTTATATAGTCGTCTGCGCCCATTTCAAGACCTGACACCTTATCAAGCTCGCTTGATTTTGCGGTGAGCATTATAACAGGAACGTCCTGAGTGTGGCTGTCTTTTTTGAGCTTTGAAAGTATGGAATATCCGTCCTCGTCAGGAAGCATTATGTCAAGAAGCACCAGCGAAGGCTCTTTGTTTCTTATCTCTTCATAAAACGGTTTTGCTTTTGGAAATGCTTTCACCTCATATCCGCCTGATTTAAGTGCGCAGGATATAAGCTCTCTTATTCCGTCATCGTCTTCTACACAATATATAAGTGCCATAGATCTTACCCCTTTTCGTTAAAACTCTTTAGCAGGCAAAGCGTATTTCTCGCTGTAGCGTTTGACCTGTCCGTCAAAGCCCTCGCCTGAATTTTTAAGCATCTGAACATACTCGTGGACGTCAAAGCTTTCGTCATTTTCCTGTATAAGACAGACCGCTATATTTGAGCAATGGTCTGAAACTCTTTCCAAATTTGTGAGCAGATCGGAGAACACAAAGCCCATTTCTATGGTACACTCGCCTGTCTGAAGCCTTTTTACATGGCGGTTTTTAAGCTTTGTTCTTATCTTATCCACCACTTCCTCAAGCGGTTCAACTCTTGTGGCAAGCTCCAGATCGTGCTTTTCAAAGGCTTCCATGGCGATATCCAAAACATCTCTTACGGCACTGCACATGACTTTTACTTCGGCTGTTGCCTGTGATGTGAAATTCAGATCCTTCTGCTGTTTTTCCTCGGCAACGGACACCATGTTCATGGCGTGGTCGGAGATACGCTCAAAGTCGCCTATAACATGAAGTATAGTTGAAACTGACTGAGAATCCTTTGCAGAAAGATCTCGGCTCGAAAGCTTTACAAGATATGTGCCGAGTCTATCCTCATAGAGGTCGACGGCTGCTTCATTTGCGGCTATCTGTTCTGCCTTTTCCTTATCGTACTTATCGACGCAGATGCTCATTGCCATGTCTATGCTTTCTTTTGCTATCTCGCCCATGCGGTTTGTAAGCTCTCTGCACTTTTCAACTGCAAAAGACGGTGACTGGAGAAATCTTTCGTCAAGAAGCTTGAACTGCTCTTCGATATTGTCCTTATTTCCCTCCCCCTCTTTGTCTTTGACAGTGAGGTAGGCAAGCTTTTCAAGGACTTTGATAAATGGCAGAAGTATGATAGATGTTGACAGATTGAATATAGTATGCACAATAGCTATCTCCTTTGCGCCCACAACTCCGTCAACGAACGAGAAGCCGATAAAGGCATTGAGCAGATAGAAAACTGTAAGGAAAAGCAGTGTTCCTATTATATTAAAATAGAGGTGGACAACTGCAACACGCTTTGCGTTCTTGCTTGTGCCTATTGATGAAAGCAGTGCTGTTACGCAAGTACCTATATTCTGTCCTAAAATTATAGGAAGCGCTGAGCCGAAGGTTATTGCACCTGTGGCTGAGAGAGCCTGAAGGATACCAACGGAAGCAGATGAGGACTGGATGATAGCGGTAAGAAGTGCGCCAGCCAGAACGCCCAGAATAGGGTTTTTGAACCAGAGAAGCATTTCTGCGAACTCAGGAACGTCTTTAAGAGGTGCGACTGCACCGCTCATTGAGTCCATTCCGAACATGAGCACTGCAAAGCCTACGAGTATAGATGCGATATCCTTTTTCTTATCGTTTTTTGAGAACGTCAGCATTGCAACGCCTATTATCGCAAGGACAGGCGAGAACGAGGACGGCTTGAGCATATTGATAATAAAGCTGTCGCCGTTAAGTCCTGACAAAGACAATATCCACGCTGTTACGGTAGTACCGATATTTGCGCCCATTATAACGCCTATGGCGGAATGGAGCTTCATGATGCCTGCGTTTACAAAGCCCACCAGCATTACTGTAGTGGCTGAGGAGGACTGAATGACCGCTGTTACAGAAAGTCCAAGCAACATTGCCTTGATAGGGTTTGAGGTGAGCCTTTCAAATATTTTTTCAAGCTTTCCTCCTGCGAGTTTTTCCAGCCCGTTACCCATTACATTCATTCCGTAAAGGAACATTGCAAGACCGCCTATAAGGGTCAGAACATTAAAAATCGTCATACTGACACTCCCTGATAATAATTTTACACTATTGTTACAATGTTTACAATGAACATTATACAACATAATTGTAAAATAACAAATCAGGCTGAGTAAAATCTGAGTAAAATCGTACAAGAAGAGCAAAAAGGCGGTATTTCCGCCTTTTATAATGATATTTTACATGATTCTTTCTGTTTTATGGACGCCTGTTACGGAGAATACCACCCATTCTGCGATATTTACCGCATGGTCACCGATACGCTCGAAGTATTTTGCCACCATGAGGGTATCTATAGCTTTTTCACCGTTTGCTTTATCGGCTGCTATCTCGTCGATTATCTTATCCTTGGTCTTTACAAAAAGCTCGTCTATTTTATCGTCAGAGCTTATGACCTTTCGGGCGAGGTTCTCGTCGTCGTTCACATAGGCGTCGATAGCGTCGTTCACCATTTGTGTGGCGGCTCTTGCCATTTCACTGATATCGCTAAGATCCCAAGTCTGCTTTTTCTTTATAAGCTGGATATTCAGATCTGCAATATCTGCTGACTGATCGCCAACACGCTCGATATCGGTTATCATTTTAAGTGCAGCGGACACACGTCTGAGATCCTCGGCAAAAACAGGCTGCTGCTGCAAGAGCAGGTTAAGACAGATCCTCTCTACCTCACGCTCCGCCTCGTTTATCTTGGCGTCAAACTCCACCGTTTCACGGGCAAGCTTTGTATTCTGCTCTTCAAGAGATTTTATTGACATTGCGATTATCTGCTCTGTCATTGCTGCCATAGAAAGCAGCTTTTTGTTAAGCTCGCTGAGCTTATTGTCAAAATTCGCACGCATAGATATTTCTTCCTTTCACCTATATTTCCAAAGCGTTTATCCGAAACGTCCTGTGATATACTCGAGAGTTTTCTGTTCCTTAGGATTGGAGAAGATACGCTGAGTTTCGTCGAACTCGACTATCTCGCCATGGAGGAAAAAGGCTGTTTTATCGGATATACGGGTCGCCTGCTGCATATTATGGGTGACGATAACGATAGTGTAATTCTTTTTAAGCTCTGTGGCAAGCTCCTCTATTTTGATAGTGGAGATAGGGTCAAGGGCTGATGTAGGCTCGTCCATAAGAAGCACCTCCGGCTTTACGGCAAGTGCTCTTGCGATACAGATACGCTGCTGCTGTCCGCCTGACATACCCAGGGCTGACTTTTTAAGTCTATCCTTTGTTTCGTCCCACACGGAAGCCTGACGGAGAGTTGTTTCGACTATCTCGTCAAGGTCGGCTTTTTTCTTTATGCCGTGAGTTCTTGGGCCGTATGCGATATTATCATATATGGACATCGGGAAGAGGTTTGGTTTCTGGAAAACCATTCCCACACGCTTTCTAAGCTCGGTTATTTCCATATCTTTATAGATATTCTCCCCGTCAAGGGTAAAATCCCCTGTTATCTTACAGCCCTCCACGAGGTCGTTCATACGGTTGAGGGATTTAAGAAGAGTAGATTTTCCGCAGCCTGAAGGGCCTATGAATGCGGTTATCTCCTTTTCGGCTATGGACAAGTTTATATTTTTGAGAGCCTGAAAATCTCCATAAAAGAGATCGCAGTTTTTCACCTGCAGTTTTGGCTGTGTCATTTATCAGTTTCCTCCTTTGGAAAGCTTTCTGGCAACAAGGGACGCAAGTCCGTTAAGAAGCAGGACTACTGTCAGCAGGACAACTGCTGTAGCGCTTGCTTCGTTCATATAAAGTCCCTCGTTTGAAAGTGAATACATATGGATAGAAAGGGTACGTCCTGAGTCTGTAAGGCCTGCATACTTGGCGATAGTTCCTGCGGTATAGATAAGGGCGGCTGTTTCGCCGAAAATTCTTCCCATTGCAAGGATAACGCCTGAGAGGATACCGCTTATTGCAGGAGGCAGAACGATAACAAAGATAGTTCTGAGCTTTCCTGCGCCAAGTCCGTAGCTGCCCTCACGGAAGCTGTCGTCTACAGATTTCAGTGCTTCCTCGGTAGAACGGATTATGAGTGGAAGCACCATTATCGCCAATGTGCAAGCGCCTGAGAGCATTGATAGCTTCCAGTTAAGGGCAAGCACAAAGAACATATTTCCGAAAAGTCCGTACACTATGGACGGGATACCTGAGAGTGTTTCTGTAGTAAGTCTTATGATTCTGACGATTTTATTGCCTTTCTTTGCATACTCAACGAGATATATTGCGCAGAATATGCCCAGAGGTGCGGCTATTGCCAGGGACACCAGAAGCATTTCAAAAGTGTTCACGATAGCGGGGAGCATTGACACGTTCTCGGTGGTATAGGTCTTTGCGAAGAGGGACGGTTTCAGATAAGGAACGCCCTTTATCACCACATAGCCCACGATGAGAACGAACACGCTTATGGTAAGCACAACTGCTATTTTGGTCAGGATATTGAACACCAATGACATGGGGTGTGTTTTATAGGTTTTCATTCTGTCTGACATTTTTATCACCCTTTATCCTTTCTGTTTGTGACAAGGTTAAAGCAAAGGTTCAGAAGAAGAATGAACACGAACAGCACAACGCCTGTTCCGATAAGGGCGTCATAGTGAAGTCCCTCAGCATAGCTCATTTCGATAACGATATTGCCTGTGAGGGTACGGACGCTGTCCAGGAGGGAGTGTGGGATGATAGTGGAGTTTCCTGCTATCATGATAACTGCCATTGTTTCGCCTATTGCTCTGCCCACTGCGAGGATAACGCTTGCGAGTATGCCTGACTTTGCGGCAGGGAAAACGACTGTTGCAACTGCTCTTTCGTGTGTTGCGCCAAGGGCGACTGCGCCCTCATAGTAACTGTCAGGAACGGCTTTAAGTGCGCTCACGCTCATGCCCACGATAGTAGGAAGTATCATGATACCGAGGATAATGGAAACTGTAAGCACGCTGTTTCCTGTTCCGCCGAAAAGGTTTCTTATGACAGGAACTACAACTACCATGCCGAAAAAGCCGTATACAATGGACGGTATGCCTGCAAGAAGATTTATTGGAGGCATGAGCCATTTGAAAAGCTTTTTAGGACAGAACTTTGCCATAAATATCGCTGTTAAAAGTCCGATCGGCACACCGATTATTATTGCTCCTGCGGTGCAGTAGAGAGAGCCGACTATCATAGGGAAGATACCATATGAAGCAGGGACGTTTCTAGGACTCCAGTCTGTTCCGAAGAGGAAGTTTCCCACGCCTATTTCGGCGATCGCAGGACAGCCTTTAGCGAACATGAAGATACATATTACTATTACTGCCGCAACTGAAACGCAGGCGCAAAGGAAAAACAATGCTTTCATCGCTTTCTCAAGCAGGTGGGAACTTTGTTTTGCTGTTGGCTTCTGAGCGGCTGTATTCGCTGACACCGCTGTGTTTTCCGTCAACGTAATTATCACCTCTGAAAATTTTTCACTTGTTTTTTTGCTCAGACAAAGGGGGCGACAATTTGCTGTGCCGCCCAAAGTTTTGTCTTGTGCAAATCTTTATGGAGAATTAACTTGATAGCTTATTTGCTTTCGTCAGACCATGTTGTCTTTGAGCCTGTATAGATAGCCTTTATCTCGTCCATTGTGATATCTTCAACTGCGTTATCCTTATTTACGATAACTGCGATAGCGTCCTGAGCGATAGTTACAGACTTGATACCCTGTGAAAGCTCGTCGTCTGAGATATCTCTTGAAGCCATACCGATATCAGATGTGCCGTTGATAGCATCCTTGATACCTGTGGAAGAGTCTGACTGCTGAACGTCTACTGTTACGTTTGTATTTGCCTTCTGATATGCTTCTGCAAGCTTTTCCATAACCGGTGTTACTGATGATGAACCGCTGACTACTACCTTACCGGAAGCGTTGTTTGAAGCGTAAGCTGCTGCGCTCTTGTCGATCTTTATGTAGCCTGCCTTTTCGATGATATCCTGACCTTCTGAGCTGAGGATATAGTTCTCAAAGTCCTGAGCGGCATCTGAAAGTCCGTCTTTAACAGCGATATTGAAAGGTCTTACTATTTTATAGTCACCACTTTCGATAGTTGCTGTTGAAGGCTCGACGCCCTCTACTTTAAGAGCCTTTACTGTATCGTTCAGTGAGCCGAATGAGATATAGCCGATAGCGTTCTTATCTCCTGACACCTGAGTAAGCACAACGTCTGTTGACTTACAGATAAGGGCGTCTTTCTTTGTGTTATCGGTCTTGTTGCCGTTAGAGTCTTTTTCCTCGATACCTGTCAGCTCGATGAATGCGCCTCTTGTTCCTGAGCCGTCCTCACGGGAGATAACTGTGATCTTATCTGAGCTTCCTCCGCAGCTTGCGAGCATTGTGGCTGCAAGTGCAACTGATGTAAAGATCGCTGCCAGTTTTGATGTTCTTGTTTTCATGATATAAAACCTCTTTCTTATACTTGCCCTTTGGGCTTTTTGATTTGCACCTTTTCTCTCTGCACCCTGTGTGCAGGTCTTCATGTTATTTCTATTCAGGTGATATACTTATGATACATCAGCATTGTAAAATCAGTAACCGAAGTAAAGTAAAGTCATTGTAAGATGTTTGCAAAGGAATTTACACACAAAAACGGGCTTTACAATGCTATGCACAATGTAAAACCCGTTTGTATAAACAAAAAAGTGCGTTCTCACAAGGAAAACGCACTTTGTAAAATCGGTGATATTCTATTTAAAATCAGTAGCTCTGTACAAGTACAACTGAGCCGTCTGCCTTATTATATGCGGCGCTGTAGCCATGACCGTCTTCTGTAAAGACGTAATAGTACATGAAGCCTGCGTCCTCAGTTCTGTATTCATATGAAGACACCTTGCCGTCTATCTGAGCTGTGATAGCGGCGACAGCCTTTGCAGAATCTCCGCTCTCGGCTGATGTAGTTGTTGTAGTTTCGTCAGGCTTTGAGTCTGCTGTAGTTGTGGTAGTTGTTGTAGTTTCTGTATCTGAGGCAGTTGTTGTGGTAGTTGTCGTTGTTTCTGTATCAGGTGCAGAAGTTTCAGTGGCTGGTGTTGAGCTTTCGTCAGCCGGCTGTGAGGTAGTGGCATTTGTGTCGGTAGAAACTGCACTGCTCTCGGTATCGACGAACACGCCTCCATTACTGTCGTCATCGGAGGCAACAGTTGTTTTTGGCTTTGTGGTAGTAGTGGTCTTATTATTTGTTCCGCCAAAGCCGAAGATCTTATAGCCTGCGACTATAGCAAGAATGACCACCACAAGTATACCCACTGTGATAGTGGCAGTAATTGCAAAGAGCTTCTTTCTGGAAGCGTCATCGTTATCCTCTGTATCATCATCGGAATAATCGTTTTCATCGTCAGAATAACCGCCATTATCATAATTATCCTGATAATTCTCATAGCCGTCATTATTATCATGGCTATCAGCTATTGGTGTGGAGAAAAACTCTGTAGGCTCTTCCGGCTGTTTAGGCACGGTAAAGGCCCTTGTTTTCTCTTCATACTCCTGTGCCTCCTGCTTTGTGAACACTCTTGTTCTGTCAGCATCGTCAGCAGAGGTGAAATTCTGCTCCTCCTGCTTGCTGTCTTCCGTAACAGGTGTGCTTTCGTCTATAAGCAGGTTATGGCAATACTTACAGAGTATTGCTTCTTCGGATATTTCCTTATGGCAAAAAGGACATTCCTTTGTTTTCATTTTTACTTTCCTCCCGAATATTATCTGTTAAATATAATGATAACACAAACCATTTTAAAAATCAACAGGTTTCACCAAAATATCATCAAATTATACCATTCTTTTAAAAAAGGCTCTTTTATGGACATTATTTTTTGATGTTTTCGTATGATATCACGGTATAATTTGTTGAATAACGACATTTGTATTGTTTTTAAGCAAGGCATAATTGTGCAAGTATACAAAGTGATAAAAAACCTATTGACAAAACTGGCATTGGGGAGTATAATAATTAAGCTGTCTGATGACGCAGACAAATGCTTCACAGAAACATCTATGAAGCTCAAGGCACACAAAGCTTGGAACTTTTCCGTGGCTGGAGACTTTTCCCCACCGTGTGCAACGTCAACTACGAGGCGTAACTCAGTTTGGTAGAGTGCTTGGTTTGGGACCAAGATGCCGCAGGTTCAAGTCCTGTCGCCTCGACCACTTTATTAAAAAAAATGAAAACAAAATAAAAAATGCTTGACAAGTGCTTGGAGATATGATATAATAGATATCGTCAGTTCGACAGATCAAGCAATACAAGCTGGTGTAGCTCAGTTGGTAGAGCAGCTGATTTGTAATCAGCAGGTCGGGGGTTCGAGTCCGTCCACCAGCTCCATTATTTTGTTTTCATTCATATGGGAGAATTCCCGAGTGGCCAAAGGGGGCAGACTGTAAATCTGTTGCTTCTAGCTTCGGTGGTTCGAATCCACCTTCTCCCACCATACTTGTGCAATAAAATAGATGCACGCCTCGAAAAGCTCGTATTTACGAGCTTTTTTTGTGTTTTGAGGGTAAAAATTTCAGGTGTAAAACCGTAGATGCTTTTTCGTAAAAAAAGGATCTGATCCCTCAACAATTAAACATCGTCAAACAAAACGGCAGACTTTGAGTATATTATGCTCTAAGCCTGCCGTTTTGTATATAAAAGAACTTTCACAAAGTTTTCAATACAAATTTATTGGATCTGCCGATTTTGTTGGTATCTCTTAAAACAGAGAAACCAATAGGATTGGCTTTTTTGTTTTTTTAAGAGAGGTGGTGATCCTAATGTGGCAGAGGCTGTATTAACAGATGAGAAAATAAATTTGACAGGAGGAATGTGAAATGTATTACAATAAAGAAAACGTTGAAAGGCTGCGACAGAGATATCCGGAAGGAACTCGTATCTGCCTTGACCAAATGAACGATGACCCGTTCCCTGTTGAGTCGGGGACGTTTGGCAAGGTCGATCACGTTGATGACATCGGCACTTTGCATTGTATCTTTGACAACGGAAGAACGCTTGGAGTGATCCCAGGCGTGGACGATTTTCACGTTATCAGAGAAGGATCGGAACAAACCGAGGAAGAAGAAATGAATATGTCAATGTAACGGTCAAGTTAAGAAAGCTTGGCCGTTTTTTATTGAGGAAAGGAACGTGGTAAATGATAAAATATTTCGATATCTTTGCAGGTATCGGCGGATTTCGCTCAGGTCTTGAAAAAGCAGGAGATTTTGAGTGCGTCGGTTATTGTGAAATAGACAAATATGCAAAGAAAGCATACGAAACGTTGTACGATACAAGAAACGAGGTGTATTACGATGACGCAAGAAAAATCGACCCTAACGAACTGCCTGATCTCGACCTTATATGCGGAGGATTCCCTTGCCAAAGCTTTTCGATCGCTGGAAAACGGAAAGGATTCAGCGATACCCGAGGAACTCTCTTCTTTGAGATCGCCAGGATTGCCGCCATTAAAAAACCTAAGTATCTGCTCCTTGAAAATGTTCCCGGACTGCTATCGCATAACGAAGGCAGGACGTTTGCGACCATCCTTAGTACGTTGGATGAATTGGGGTACGATGTCGTATGGGAAGTGCTTAACAGCGCAGATTTTGGTGTACCCCAATCCAGAAAAAGAGTGTATATTGTCGGATTTCATAGAGAAAAGTGTGCCGGAAAAGTATTGTCTTTCACAGATGCAAATCCAAAAACTCTTGTCAAAAGAATTTCAGGCAGAGAGGGAAACAGGGTATATTCAGCCGACGGACTGAGCATAACGCTGACAAGCCAGGCTGGCGGTTTTGGAGGAAAAACAGGTCTTTATGAGATAATCGGCCTGCCGATAAAATCAAAAACTAAGTCAGGCTATCAGATAGCTCTGCCCGGAGATAGCATCGACCTTGCATATCCAAATATGAATTCAAGGCGTGGGAGAGTTGGAAAGGAGATAGCGCACACTCTCACAACAAGCTGTAATCAGGGATATTACGCATTGGGGATAGATATGAATCCTGAGCCGAAGGTCACAGAGCTGGCAAGATGTATCACCGCAAGACAGGACAGCGGGATAGGTCATCATAAGGGTGAAAAGTCGGGAGTGATACTCGTTACCGAGCCAATAGCTGTGCTTACCCCTGCAAAGGCAGAAGTAAGACAGGAGGGACGAAGATTTAAACTTCCCAACGAGCCTATGTTTACGATAACTGTAACGGACAGACACGGCGTTGTGTACTGCGGGTATATCAGAAAGCTTATGCCTTTGGAGTGCTGGAGACTGCAGGGCTTTACCGATGAGCAGTTCAACAAGGTCAAGGCTGTGGGAATGTCCGACGCACAGCTTTACAAGCAGGCAGGCAACGCAGTAACCACAAATGTTGTGGAGGCGGTTGCAAGAATAATTTTAGAAACGGAAAAAGGAGAAAACGCATGAGCAATGTGATAAAGATTTTTGAGAATGATGAATTTGGTTCTTTAAGAACGTTAACAGATGAACACGGAAGGATCATGTTCTGCGGAAAGGACGTAGCTTCTGCATTGGGCTACAGCAATACAAAAGACGCAATAAGACGGCATTGTAGGTGGGGCGTGAAACACGACCTACCTCATCCGCAGTCTCCGACTAAAAAAATCAAAATGATTTTTATTCCTGAAAGTGATGTTTACAGACTTGTTGCACATAGCAAGCTGCCTGGAGCTGAAAAATTTGAGTCATGGATTTTTGATGAAATCCTGCCTCAGATCAATCACACCGGAGGTTACGTTTCAAATGAGGATATGTTCATAGAAAACTACCTCCCCTTTCTGGAAGAACCGTATCGTAATCTTTTCCGCCTGCAGATGACGGCTATCAAAAAGCTGAACGAGCGTATCAGGCACAATCAGCCTTTGGTGGACTTTGCAAATCAGGTAGCAGGAACAGAAAATCTCATCGACATGAACGCAATGGCAAAACTTGCGGCTGATGAGCATTTTAAAATCGGCAGAACAAGACTGTTTCGCTGGCTGAAAGAAATGGGAGTGCTTATGTCAAACAATCTGCCGTATCAGAGATATATTGACCGCAGATATTTTGTTGTAAAAGAGTCGGTGTTCGAGGTCGAGGGTATGAAAAAGACTTATCGGCAGACGTTTGTGACGGGAAAAGGTCAGCTTTTTATCATAGGTTTGCTGAGAAAATATTACGGAAAGGAGATGTCGTGATGCCCAAAAAGCCAAAATGTCCGCTGATAGGTCAGGACGGAAATATATTCAATCTTATGGGCATAGCCTCAAAAACGCTGAAAAGGAACGGAATGTATGATGAGGCAAAGGAAATGTGCAGCAGAATAACATCTTCGGGCAGTTACTATGAGGCATTAAATGTTATCGGTGAGTATGTTGAGATCACTTCTACCGATGATGAACAGTCGGAAGATGAGGATATGGAAATGGAGATGATGTAAATGACGTATTTGTTCATTGGAATGCTTATCGGAGCTATCGCAGGGCTTGTCATCGGTGCTGACTGTGCAATGCTCTATGCTGCAAAGCAGGAGGTCGGAAGACTGAATAAAGAGCTTAGGGAGGCATATGTTCGTGGAGAAAAGAATTAAACCAAAAGCTGATTTCAGTTTGACGCTTGGGTGTATCCCCGCAATGCTGAGAGCCACAAAGCCTGTGCTTTCGGAAAAGCAATACAAGGAGCTGTGTAATGAGGTCAACAAAGCCGACGGCTACCTTGAACAGAAACGCATTATATTCAGCTATGTTGACCCGATAATCAAGGGCTGAAAACAGCGTAAAATCTAATATTTATTAAGGTCGTTTTGCCAACAGCAGATCAAAAATCTGGTGCTTGCAAAGCGACTTTTCTGCTGTTGGTTCTAGCGGCAGAAAGGAAAAACATGAACAGTTTTATGTCATGGGTAGGTGGAAAGAAGAATCTTCGTGACGAAGTGCTTGCAAGATTTCCGCCTTACTATGAAAGGTATATCGAGGTGTTTGGCGGTGCAGGCTGGGTGTTGTTTCATAAACCGCCGGGTATGGATTTCGAGGTGTACAATGACTTCAATTCAAATCTTGCAAATTTGTATCGCTGCGTCCGTGATAAACCTGCAAAGCTGAAATACAAGCTGAGATATGTGCTTGATTCAAGAGAAGATTTTGAGTATTTAGCTCTACTTCATAAGCGTGGCATTTTGCCAAGGCTTTATGACGTTGACAGAGCAGCTAAGTTTTATCAGCTTATACGTTACAGCTATGCAAGCGGTCTTGACAGCTTTGCAAGCCAGCCGCATTCGATATGGTCTGACTTTCCGATGATAGATCTGGCGGCAAGACGATTGCAGAAAGTAGTGGTTGAGAACAAAGATTTTGAGAAACTCATTAAGCAGTACGACAGACCCGTCAGCTTTTTCTACTGTGATCCGCCGTATTTTGCTACAGAGAATTACTACAAGGACGTAGGATTTACTGCAAAAGATCATATCAGACTGCGTGACGCTCTGCTTGACATCAAAGGCAGATTTTTGGTTTCGTATAATGATTGTCCTGAGATCCGTGAGATATGGCATAAACCAAACATTCACATTGAAGAGATAAGCAGGCTGAATAATTTGGCACAGCGGTATGACGGCGGCTGTCAGTATGCAGAGTTGCTCATATCAAATTATGACACAAGCGAACGTGCGAAAGCTATCAAACAGCTTTCGCTTTTTGATTAGGAGGTTTTTATGAAGAAGATAATATTGGCACAGGTTTTAACAGCAAAAGGCAAAACAGAATTTTCAGGGCTTTATGACAGGCACGGAAATGCTGTAACGGTAGAGGTCGAACGTGACAGCAGCGGTGTTTCACTTATCGTATGGCAAGACGAACAGAAAAAGCAGCATTTTGACTGTGGGATATCCGAAGAGGAAATACAGCGTACCTGTGCGATGTTTGATGACTGCGGCGATTGTCCGCTGAAAGAGTATTGTGAAAGTGAGGCAAAAGAATGAGGATACTTGTGTTTGAACCTCTGAAAGAACCGTATGTAAGGGATATTGAGGATGATATCCATGCCATGCAGGAAATTGTGGGCGGCAGCATCGAGCCAATATATTTCGAACCAAAAAACAACGCACTTTGCTGGTGCAATGATGAGTTTCTGCTGAACGGTTCAAAGCCTAACAGGATAGTTGGAAATACACTTGTTCACGGCACTTTCTATATTTCGGGCAATTATCGTAACGAATACGGTGAGTGGGATTCCTGTTCACTTACCGATGAACAGATAGAAAAGTACAAGCAGCAGTTTGATCATATCATAGTAGATCTGCCCGAGATCGGGCTGGTTGCTGTGAGAGAAACAAAGCCGGAAGTGATCCAACCGCTTGAAGAATATGAAGAAGAACCGGAAATCGAACAGACAATGTAAAGGAGAATGAAACTATGAGAATACACGCATCTATCAACAGAATGGTAAACAAAGAGGATTCAGCAATCAAGGCATATGCCAGCGTAACGATGGACGGTATGTTCGCCGTTCACGGACTGAGGGTCATCGAGACCGAAAAGGGCAGATTTGTCAATATGCCCTCCACCTCATACACCGATAAGGACGGCAACAAGCAGTACAGCGACACCTTCCACGCCATAACCAAGTCGGCGAGAACTGCCGTAAATCAGGCTGTGCTCAATGCTTATGATCTCAAGCTGCAGCAGGTTCAGCAGACGGATATCGAGGTGGAGAACACTCCCGATGAGGAAATGTCGGAGCCTGAAGATGAACCTGAACCGGAGATAAGTATGTAGTTTGCTAAAGCATTTGCTGTGTATCTTGTAACAAAGGTAGAACTTTTGCAAAAAGTATAGATTTGTGGGCGGATATATGATATATTGCTTGACAAGGAGCGTGATAATATGAAAAGAGCAATGGTCATATCAATATTCTGTGCTGTATTTTTAACTGCCTGCGGGAATGTATCGGAGTCAACGAAAAGTGCAGAAACCTCAGATGTGAGCCAAACTGCGGTCACGGTAACATCGGCAAAGGAAGAAAAGGATACAAGTGAAACCACAGCGACCATTAAAAAGAGTTCGCAGACGGTATCATCTTCCCCAAAGCCGACAGATACTGAAGTAACTGCGGTTAAGAAATCAAGCACTTCAAATACAGGCGGCAATTCAGTTCAGGGGCAGAATAACGCTGTACAGGGTAATAACCAAGCTGTGCAGAATAATACTCCATCCAACAATTCTCAGGACAATAACTTAGCGGAGCAGAACGCTCAGCCGTCCAATGAGAAGTCTCAGAATAACGAGCCGTCTGCCACCCGATCAACAACGGCAAAGCAGTCAGCATCGGCAAAGCCTGCGGTAACAAATCCGCCTGTCACAACGACAAAGCCGCAGACTACAACAGTTCCGCAGACTCAACCACCCTTGCCGGTGCCTACTGAGGAAGAACGATATATGGATATCGGCAGAAGCTTATCTCATAACGGCTCTGATTACAGCAAGGCAGAGGCGGTATACAACTGGATGACTGAAAACGGTTCGGGCACTTGTGTGAATTATTCGTGGCAGACCTACTATTTGTGCAAAGGTACAGGTTTGGAATGCTATCTTGCATGGACGCCGTCAAAACTGTATGGTCATGTAGCAAATGTTGTTAAGGTAAACGGAACATGGTTTGTTCTTGATACACAGGGACAAGGATTTCTGCTGAATAACGACTGCGGATTCAGCGAAATAATAGATATTGATGAATCATATGTGTCAGGGGCGGATTTGATAAGCAGCCAAAGATATGATGAAATATATTAAAATGTGCAAACGAAAGAGCCGAAATCAGGCTCTTTTTCTTTGCAAAAATGAAAAGGAGAAATGCACTTTATGTTCAAAAAATCGAAAATATTAAAGAAACTCAGCGCAGGGTTCATGGCAGGACTCTGTGCTTTTTCTATGTTCGGTTCATCTATGAGCGGAGCTATCACAGCAAGTGCCGCAAGCACACCTATGGAAAACCCGGCATTCCCGTCAGCGGATACGGTGATCGCAAAGGCGGCGACCTTGCTGGGTACACCGTATACCTATGGAAACAAGGGCTACTGGTATGCGTATGATCAGGGTCAGTACACTCCGCTGTCGGTGCAGACGATCAACAACCTCGGTATCGACTGTTCGGGTCTGGTGTACTATACGCTTACACAGCTTGGATACAAAACATCGGGATTTTCATGGAACAACCCCGTGCCTGCTGACACAGATCATTGGCTTACAGTCAATGATAACTGCACCATAACTTACGACGGAAAGACTTCAAAGGTCGAAGTCGAAAAGAAGAACATCAAGACAACGGACCGCCCGTATTGGGAGTGTGCTGACGGTTCGGTTATTACAGCAGGTTCTGTGGTGGTCGCTCAGAATCCGGTTGGTGAAGATCACGCTTGGATATATATGGGCGAATTTGATTCAAGAAACGATGTGATAAGCTACCTTAAGTCTATCGGCGTTTCGGAAAGTCTTATCAATTCCAAAACAGTCGGGGACGGCACAGGCGCAGGAGGTACACACTGGAGAATCGAATCAAACGGTTCTGAGGGCGTTGTTATCAACAACAAAATAGACGGCAAGACTGCAACAGCTATGAATATGTCGGCGTTCAGAATTACAAAGACAGATGTTACCTTTGAGATCGATAAGTACAATACGGACGGTGATCTTGTAGGAAAATCAAGTGTTGACAATTCCACAGCGGTATACGGAATCTACAGTAACAAGTCCTGTACCAAAAAGGTTGGCGAAATTACAATAGGCGCTGACGGCACAGGTAAAATTCAACTTCCCGACAGCACTTATTACGCAAAGGAATTAAAAGCTCCTACAGGTTATTCTATTGACCCTACTGTTTATACAATCAAAGCAGGAAAAAACAAGGTGACAGAGGATTTCAAAACAGGAACAATTAAAATTAACAAAACCGCAGAGGACGGAATCATCAGCGGCAGGGAGTTTAAAATCACCTATTCATACAATGGAAAATCGCTCTCTGAAACTGCCAAAACCAATGCAAACGGAATTGCAGCCTTTGACGATCTAAGGGTTTATGATATGTCCACGGGCAAAGCGATCACCTACACCGTATCCGAGATCAATGTAGATACAAGATACGAAGTCCCTAAGGCTCAGAATGTTACGCTGACGAGCGGAGATGTTGATCTGACTGTGAATGTGAAGTTCAACAATCAACTTAAAACGGGCTCGATAAAGATAAATAAGCAGTCCGAGGACAATCAGAACGGCGACAGAGAGTTCACTATTACGGGCAACGGTAAGACCTACACAATAAAAACAGGTTCGGACGGTATTGCAATACTTTCCGATATTCCCGTTTACAACAGCAATAATGAGAAGATCGTGTACACCATTTCCGAGAAAAATGTTCCCATTAGATATGTAGTTCCTGCGGATCAGACTGCAACCCTTACGTCAGACGCAACAACAACCAAGACATTCAAAAATATCCTCAAGAAATTTACTCTAGAGGTGACAAAACAGGACGCAGAGATGGTCACAGCACAGGGCAACGGAACACTTGCGGGAGCAGTTTACGGACTGTACAAGGACGGCGAGCTTGTCGATATCTATACTACCGATGAAAACGGATATTTCAAAACAAAAGAGTATGTCTGCGGAAACTACACTGTTCAGGAAATTTCGCCAAGTGAAGGCTATCTCCTTGACGAAACAGTTTATTCAGTGGGTGCAGAAGCTGAGAATTATTTCATTGAGCATAACCCACTTTCTATGACAGTGACTGAGGACGTTATCAAGGGAAATATCGCAATGATCAAGCATTCCGATGACGGCTCTACTCAGATAGAAACTCCAGAAGTGGGAGCTGAATTTGAGGTTTATCTGAAATCTTCGGGTTCTTATGCAAATGCGAAGGATTCCGAAAAGGACTGCCTTGTGTGCGATGAAAACGGCTTTGCACAGACAAAGGATATGCCCTACGGAATTTACACCGTACACCAGACCAAGGGTTGGGAAGGTACTGAGTTTATTGCTGATTTTGATGTCAACATCAGCGAGAACGGACAGACCTACCGCTATCTTATTAACAATGCAGAATTTAAAAGCTATGTTAAGGTGGTAAAGGTGGATTCCGAAACGGGAAAAATCATTCCTTATGAGGGCGCAGGATTTGAGATATACAATGCAGACGGAGAAAAGATAGCTATGACGTACAGCTATCCCACTCCTACTGCCATTGATGTGTTTTACACTAATTCTGAGGGATATCTGATTACTCCCGAGGTTCTTCCCTACGGCGAATATTCTCTTGTTGAGGTTCAGGCTCCATATGGCTATGCACTTGATAAAACTCCCGTAGCATTTTCGGTTTCCTCAGAAAATGCAGAGAAAGAAAACTCGCTTACTATCGTCAAAGTTGAAAAGCAAAACACCGCTCAGAAAGGAAAGATCAGCGTTCATAAAACGGGAGATATTTTCACAAGCGTGACAACGGCTTCCTCAGCATACAAAAATGAAAACGGTGAAATGATCGTGAATCCAACAACTTACACTCCCGTGTTTGCGGGCGGAGATCTCAGCGGCGCGGTATTTCAGGTAAAAGCAAAAGAAGATATTGTAACGGAAGACGGTACGGTCAGAGCTTATGCAGGAGATGTTGTTTCAGAGATCACGACAGACGAAAACGGCTATGCTGAAACTGAGCCGCTTTATCTTGGCAAGTATGAGGTCAGAGAGATAAAAGCTCCCGATGGTTATGTGCTGAACAATGAGCCTAAAGATGTTGAAGTGACATATGCAGGACAGGAATTTGAGGTGAGAGATACTGTGAATACAGCTTTTGAAAATGAGTATCAGAGCGTGAGGATATCGCTTCCTAAGGTTATGGAAAATGATAAGCTTTTCGGGATCTACGGCGAGAATTGCTATACGAGCGTTCGTTTTGGACTATTCGCCGCAGAAGATATTACTGCCGCTGACGGTTCTGTTATTCCTGCGGACGGACTGCTTTCAGAGGTTTCACTTGCTGAGAATATGACCGCAAAATTTGATGTACAGATACCTTTCGGCAGGTATTATGTTCAGGAAATTGCAACCGATGAACATTATGTTCTCAATGGTGAAAAGTATCTTGTAAACTTCGAGTATATGGGACAGGACATCCGGACTGCGGATATTGACTGCGGACAGTTTGTAAATCTTCTCAAGCGTGGCAGGATAGAGGGTCACAAGGTAGATGATAAAAGTGAACCTCTTGAAAATGCTGTGTTCGGTCTGTTTACTGCCGACTGTGTGAAGTTCAGCAGAGATACTGCAATAATGACTTTCACATCAGATGAAAACGGATATTTTGTGTTCGACGAAATCCCCTATGGCGAGTATATTATTCATGAAATCGAAGCTCCCACAGGATATATTCTTAGCGATGAGAGCTATCCTGTTACTGTTTCTGAGGACGGCGATGTCGTAGAAATTACTGCGGTGAATAAACCGATTACTGTTGAGATTTCAAAGCGTGATGTGTACGGAAACGAACTTGTGGGTGCTGAAATGGTGCTTGAAAATGCTGACGGTGAGATAGTTGATAAGTGGACTTCCGACGACACAAATCACGTTGTTTCAAAGCTTGGTGCGGGTGAATATGTGCTTAAAGAAATTGCCGCCCCCGATGGTTATGTGATTGCAACGGACATTAAGTTCAGCATTGATGTTTACGGCAATGTTACGGTAGAAAACGTTGATTCTACAGCCGTTTCGGATAACGGCTATCCGCTTATCGTTATGGTGGACGATACCACTAAGGTTCGTATTTCAAAGCGGGACATTACAACAGGCGAAGAATTGCCGGGTGCTACTTTGCAAATTATCGACGAGAACGGAAATGTTGTTGAGGAATGGGTATCTGCAGACGAAGCTCACTTCATCGAAGGCAAGCTGATCGCAGGCAAGGAGTACACGCTCCGTGAAACAATTGCTCCCGACGGTTACGAGATCGCAAACGAGATCAGGTTTACTGTCAACGAGGACGGTTCTGTGACCGAAGTCGTTATGTATGATGAGCATACGCCTGATCTTGAAACTCCTCCTACAGTCACAATAGATACTCCTAATACGGGTGTATCCGCAGACAATGGTGCTGAATTTTATCTCGTAGCCGCAGCGGTTATTATGGTTTTCGGTATGGTCATACACAAGAAGAACGGTAAGGAACAGAGAAAGGATGATGTGAAATGAGATCTAAAAAGAAATTGATCGCAGCAGCAAGTTCGGTGTGCTTTGCGGCTGTGATGTCGCTAACTGCCTATGCTTCGGGTGATGTTGCGTGGGCGGTCACAAGCACTTGGAACACAGCCAGATCGCAAATAGTGTCGGTGGTGAACAATGTTGTTTTTCCGTGCCTTGATGTTATCCTTGCGGTATTGCTGTTTGTGAAGATAGGTGCGATGTATATGGACTACCGCAAGCACGGACAGATAGAATGGACTCCTGTTGCGATAATCTTCGCCTGCCTCATATTCACCCTTACCGCTCCGCTGTATATTTGGTCGATTGTGTAAGGAGGTATGACAAATGAAGAATATTCTTATACTCGCCGTACTGTCTGCGGTGATCCTTACAGGCTGCGGAAATATCTCGCCGCCGTTCAAAGCCGAGCAGACAACAGTCACAACAGCCGCACCGACAGTAAGTGCGGCTGCCTCTTCGGAGGCTGAAAGTACCGTCGATGAAGAACAGGTAAAATATGATACCTTTATTGCGGAGTTTTTCGATTCAAATATATGCTTTGCAGATACAAGCACATTGGTAACAGAGGCAATGAAAGGCTGTTCATTTGAAACGCAGACAGACAGTTCAAACGGAGTGCAGAATATATCGCTGAAAGGCAAAAACGGCGGCGGTATGATAGATGTTATGTGCGTCGATTTAAGTCAGAGTGATCTTGATCACGATATGGAATATATCCTTGAAAACTTCGGAGATTATTACTTCGGACAGACCTCCGCACAGATGAGCGGTATCACCGAAGATGACTTTGTTTCGAGTTACCGAATGACAAGCAGTGTTGTTTCAAAGGGCAAGTATCAGCAGTACGGCTCTGTTCAGAAATCCGACGGTATGGCGACTCAGTTCGGATACACAGAAACCTATGCTGTGCTGAGTGAAAACAAGCTTACCGTTGTATCGGGTGCATTTCTCAGTTCGGATATGATGGAAAGGCAGAGTTTTTCACAGCTGATGGCTAAGTTTGCGGAGAATGTGAAGTACTGATTTAAAATGAAAAAAGGGCTGAGGTTGGCTCAGCCCTTTGGTTTTGGGGAGTATAAATCAGAATTTATATATTAAATACTTCTTTTGCGTATGATGTCCACCCACCATGTGTAATCATTACGCAAATTACAGCAAGTGTTATATACAATACGATAGGGATAAGCAGATATGCCTTGCCTTTACTCAATGTTTTCCGAAATACATAGATATTTGAGGGAAATGATAAAGCAAGCCAAATCAGTAGCTCAATACAGCCAAGCATAATAGAAACATCTTTCTCCGAGCCTAAATCATAGCTATAGCCTTTTGAATGTCCAGTTATATCAAGAAAAATCCAGCCGAAACATATTGGAAATGAAAATGCAATAAAACTCGTCCAGAGAAAATTCAGACAATAGATAATTTTACTTTTCATGGCTATCTCCTACAAATTTCGATTTATGTTATTATCCATTATACCACACCAACCTCGAAAAATCAACCCTAGTAAACAGAAAGCAGGTGATAAAGTGCCATATATCCCATTTACAGACGAACAAAAAGTCCTTGCCAACAGCGTAGACCTCGAAGAATTCCTGAGAATGCGAGGTGAAAAATTAGAACGTGTCGGCAGAGAGCATAAGCTCATTTACTACGACGGTTCGGGCAGGCACGACAGCATAACGCTCCGTGGCTCTACCTGGTTCGATCACAAAAATCAGATAGGCGGCGGAGCAATAAAGTTTATGCAGGAGTTTTATGGTATGGACTTTCAGACGGCGGTGCAGGAACTGCTTGGTCAGACAGTAACTCCGCTGTCCCACAGTCCGCCGAAAGCTATCGCAAAGGAAGAAAAGAAAGAGTTCAGACTTCCCGAGGCAAACACAAATATGCATAGGGTTTATGCCTACCTGATAAAGCAGAGGTTCATTTCTCCCGATATTATCAGCCATTTTGCAAAACAGCACACGCTTTATGAGGACAAGGAACATCACAATGCGGTGTTCGTAGGCGTTGACGAAAACGGCGTTCCAAGGCAGGCAAGCAAGCGTTCAACAAATTCTTACGGCAATAGTTTCAGGATCACTTGTCAAGGTTCTGACACAAGATACAGCTTTGCACATTTCGGTGAAAGCAAAAGACTCTATGTGTTTGAGGCTCCCATAGATATGATGAGTTTTCTTACGCTTTATCCGAAAGAATGGCAAAAGCACAGCTGCATTGCAATGAACGGAGTGTATGAAAATGCTGTTTTAACGGCTTTGAAGAACCATTCAAATCTGTCCGAAATTGTGCTTTGCGTGGATAATGATGAGGGCGGAATTGAAGCTGTTGACCGACTTAGGGATATTCTTGCGGATAACGGATATTCCGATGTGAAACGGCTCGCACCGGAGTACAAGGATTGGAACGAAGTGCTGAAAGCAAAGAACGGAGCCACAGCTCTGCCTGCTGTTCCTCATAAGCGGAAGGAAGAATATCTTCATCAGATTGATGGCTTAAAGTATTTACGATGCCGTCCCGACAAGCTGACCTCGCAAATATATGCAACATTCAAAAACGGACAATACAGGTATCTCGCCGAGTATGCGTTGGCAGGCTCGGCTTTTTTCATGCCCAAAACAGAGCAGATAAACAGCGAGTGTAAGGCGTTTGTATGGCTCCAAAACAAGCTCAAAGGCAGTTACAAGCCCTACACCGACAAGGGCAGAAAAGCACAGAAACAAAGGAATTTGCAGGACTGTGTGCAGGAGGTTCTGCGTGATCTGAAACAGACCGCTCGAACCCGAGAGCAGTCGGTTCAGACGGCAAAGCTTTTGTATAGCCTTGCAGATAGTGCCTTGCGGCTAAATGTTGAAAATACATTATCCGAACTTACACAAGAGCAAAGCGAATCAGAATACATTGTTTCAGAACCGGAGCAATGTATGGAATTCGGGTAATGCGATACCGTCTGCTTCACGGTGCAATACCTTGAAGATAACAAACTAACTGTTCTTTTAAATACAGAAGAAAGCATATTTCTATGGATAGGAAGTGAAATTTTGAGTGAAAAACAAATGATTTTAATAGGTTTGCTTGTCATAGCTTTCATTGCCTTTTTAGTGGTAGTAAATCTGCTTGACAACAAGTCGCTTAACGGAATAAAGGCAAAAAAAGTCGGCAATGGACAGCACGGAACTGCGAGGTGGGCGACAAAAGCTGAGATAAAGCGTACTTTTATCCCTCTGCCATTCGAGCCGGAGATGTGGAGAAAAGGTCAGAACCTGCCGACTGTTCAAGGTACGGTGGTAGGCTGTCGGACACACGGAAAAAAAACTGTGGCTATTGTAGATGACGGCGATGTTCACACGCTTATGATAGGAGCTGCGGGTGTGGGCAAGACTGCATACTTTTTGTATCCGAACATAGAGCTTGCCTGTGCAAGCGGAATGTCTTTTATCTCAACTGATACAAAAGGAGATGTTGCACGAAACTACGGAACTATCGCCAAAAAGTATTACGGCTACAATGTTTCTGTGCTTGATCTGCGTAACCCCACACGCTCAGATGAAAACAATATCCTGCACCTTGTAAACAAGTATATGGATATTTATCTGTCTGATAAAAACGACCTTTCGGCAAAGGCAAAAGCTGAAAAGTATGCAAAGATAACCGCAAAGACAATTATCAATATCGGCGGAGGTGACAGCCACAGCTACGGACAAAACGCTTTTTTCTACGATGCAGCTGAGGGTCTGCTCGCCTCGGTCATACTGCTTTTGGCGGAGTTTGGCGACAAAAACGAACGGCATATAGTTTCCGTTTTCAAGCTTATTCAGGACTTGCTTGCTAAGTATCAGCCCGACCCGAAAGCAAAACCTAAAATGTATTTTTCAAAGCTTATGGACAAACTTCCAAGCGAACACAAAGCAAAATGGCTTGCAGGAGCGGCTCTGAATGCGTCTGACCAGTCTATGCTGTCGGTAATGTCGACTGCACTTTCAAGGCTCAACAGTTTTCTTGATTCTGAACTTGAACAAATGCTGTGCTTTGGAACGGCGATAGACGCCGAGAAGTTTTGCAATGAAAAGTCTGCTATCTTTATCGTTCTTCCCGAAGAAGATACAAGCAAGTACTTTATGGTCAGCCTGCTTATCCAACAGATGTATCGTGAGATATTAGTCATTGCAGACGAAAACGGCGGAAAACTAAAAAACAGAGTTATGTTTTACTGCGACGAATTTGGAACTTTTCCTAAGATAGAGGGTGCTGAATCTATGTTCTCCGCAGGACGTTCAAGAAAAATATCCATAGTGGCAATAATCCAGTCCTTTGCACAGCTTGAACAGAACTACGGGAAACAGGGTATGGAGATAATAACCGACAACACTCAGCTTACTGTGTTCGGCGGATTTGCACCAAACAGTCAGAGTGCAGAGGTGCTTTCAAAAGCATTGGGAGAACAAACGGTATTAAGCGGTTCTGTATCAAACGGAAGGGACAGATCTCAGTCATTGCAGATGATAGGCAGACCGCTTATGACTGTGGACGAATTAAAATCTATGCCGAAAGGACAGTTTATTGTTATGAAAACAGGAACATGCCCGATGATAAGCAAGTTAAAACTGTTCTTCAAATGGGGTATCAAGTTTGAAGAAGAATACAAACTTCCCGATAATACCGCCCGTGCCGTTTCATACAAAGAGCGTGACGAGCTTATTCGTGATATTGAAATCAAATATCCGCAGAAGAAAAAAGATATGCTGCCTGTGGAATTTGAGGCAGAGCCAAAGAAAAAGACCAATGTCAAGACATAAAAGGAGTGATGTTTATTGATATTTCCAAAAAGGATCTACGACTTAGGACTAAGCCACAAGTCTGTGGCTGTGTACTGCTACCTAGCAAACCGTGCGGACAAAAACGGAGAATGCTTTCCCTCTGTACGAAGGATAGCAGAAGATCTGAGCATTTCAAAAAGCACGGTGTTTCGTGCTTTTAACGAGCTTGAAGAAAGCGGATCGTTAGAGCGTTTCCCCCGTTATCACCCACAATGCGGTCGGCGGAGTTCTCTGTACCGCATAAAGGGAGAGATAACTAATACAAATCGTTCCGAGAAACGAGGTGATAAGCTTGTTTGATTGGATATCTGACGCTATCGACTGGATAGGCGACGGGATATCAAGCCTGTGGGACAGCACCATAGGCGGAACGGTAGACGCAATATCCGACGCTGTGTGGGACATTATGTTCGAGTGGCTTTTCAACAAGGTCTACGGTGCGGTGGCAGAGCTTTTTATGTTCATAGATCAGTCGGCGACCGATCTGTTCTCTCTTGCCTGGGTGAGGACCTTTGTCAGTCTGTTTCAGGCTCTCGGTTGGATGCTTTTTGTCTGCGGTCTTGTCATGGCGGTTTTTGACACTGCTATGGCATACGAGTCGGGAGCGGCTAACATCAGGCAGACCTGTGTGAATGTGATAAAAGGCTTTATGGCGGCGGCTCTCTTTGCGGTAGTCCCACAGCGGCTTTACGAGCTGTGCATAGCCTTACAGGGTTCATTTTCCTACGATCTGCTTGGGGTGTTTTTGTCTGACACATACAGCACTATAGCCGATTCGGGGCTTTCTGTGCTGTATGTTCTTGCATCTGACGTTTCACTTTTTAGCCTGTTTTTTATCATACTTTTCGGTTACTGCACGGTAAAGGTCGTGTTTGCGAACATCAAGCGAGGCGGCATAATGCTTTGCCAGATAGCTGTCGGGAGCTTGTATATGTTCGGAGTTCCGAGGGGCTACACCGACGGCTTTTACAGCTGGTGCAAGCAGGTCATCGCTACTTGCCTGACGGCTTTTTTGCAGACAACGATATTGTATATCGGACTTCTGACGTACACTCAGCACCCATTGCTTGCTGTGGGGATATGCCTGTCGGCTAACGAAGTGCCGAGGATAGCTCAGATGTACGGGCTTGATACCAGCGTTAGAGTCAATATGATGAGTGTTAGTCATACTGTTTCTATGGGGGCTAAAGCGGTGAATATGATCAAGGGAAAAGCTTGATTTTACGTTAATCGTATGATATAATAACATTATTATTTCAAAACAAAAAGTGGTGTACGCTATGTTATTTGTTCAGCAAATTGAAATTGAATACAGAAAAAACGTCAGGTATGCAAATTTTGCACAAGCAAGAAATGCCATAAAGTTCTATCCTGTAAGAATCAATTCTGATGAAATACAACAAAATGTATTGTTTCATTCTGCGTTTTTTTATCAGGATACTAACGGGATGCACAATAGAGGTACAAAAAGTCGGCAGTTTACAGAAAGTCAGCTGTATGATGGAAAATTCAATCGTTCTCCCTTTGGTAAAAAGATAGGGGTGAAACCGATCGGTGATAATCAGTACGAAGTTCATTTTTATGGAGGATTTGATAAAACTGCTTTTGTTTTGAGAAAAGATCAATATGGACGGATTGTTTTTAATGAAAGAAACACCTATTATGACACGGGTGAGTGGTACTATCAGTTTTTCGTTTTCAACATTGTCTGTTGTGAAAAAGATAATTTCAAAGAAAAAATCTTCTTCAATAAGAATCCGGACTATGAATTCAATGGTATGAAATATTTAAGATATTGCTAATACAGTCAAGCCAAAAGCTTGGCTGTTTTTTTATGCAAGAACGGAGCGTGATAACAAAAATGAAAACCTACATCTACCCCGAAAACCTGAGAGCAAGCGTAAAGCTGTGGTTTTGGAGCGTTCGGGATCTTATCATTATCTGTGCAGGGATAGTACTGTCTGTGATAGTGCTTGTGAATCTATGGAACATTATCCCCTTTGCAGTCACAGCCTGCTATGCTTTTATGACTGTAAGAGCAGATGAAATGTCGATAATGGACTATCTTTTTAATGCTGTGAGGTTTTTTCTGACCTCGCAGCAGTTGTATTTATGGAAGAAAAGTTAAATGAAGAAAAGCAAAAACAGCGTTCAGGGTCTTATCGGTCTTGAACGCTTTACTAAATACGGCGTAAAGACTGATAAAGCTGAGATAGCATTTTTCAGCGTTGAACCAACCAATATTTCCGTGCTGTCGGCTGCGAATATCGATGTGAAGATACACCACCTTATGATGCTGTTAAGCACGATACCGGACCTTGAAATACTTGCTTTGGATTCCTGCGAGTGTTTCGACAGCAACAAAACCTATGTCAAAAAGCGTTTGCAGACGGAGCAGAACGAGGCGGTCAGAAAACTGCTGCAAGCTGACTATGATTTTCTCGACGAGATACAAGTTGAGATGTCGACAGCGAGACAGTTTATGTTTGCGGTGCGGTTCAGACGTGAAAAGGACGAGCAGATATTCAGCACGCTGAATCGTGTGGATAAGGCAATATCGGAGCACGGTTTTGCGGCTAGGAGAATGAGTAAGCCGGAGATCAAGCGTATGCTGGCTTTGTATTTCGGGACAAGCATATCCGGAGATGATATCCCCGATATTGAGGGAGAGAATGAATTTGATCTGGAAAAACAGGAGGTGACTGTTAATGAGAAGTAGAAAGCAAAAGAAAAAAGAACTGTCAGAAGAACAGCTTGAGATCATCGATACAAAGGACTTTTTTGACCGCATTGCACCAGGCATTATACGCTTTTTCACCGACCACTATATCTGCGGAAACTTCTACAAGTCCTGCTGGGCGGTGACGGAATATCCGCCAAGTACGGAAGAAACGGCAATACTTGCTCACCTTGCGGACAGAAACGGCGTAACGCTAAGAATCTACAACCGCCTTGTTACAAGCATGGAGCAGAGGAAGATCGTTCAGCAGGCAATGCGGAAGAACCATATGATGACTACTACAAATGATGTCAACGAGAGCATAAAGGCTCAGGATAACATAAATGATGTGGTGGAGCTGATAAGCGAACTACGCAGAAACAAAGAACCTTTACTGCACACAGCTGTTTTTATTGAGCTAAAAGCAAGCTCTGAGGACAAGCTGAAAGAACTGAAAGCCGATATTCAAATGGAACTGACACGTTCCAAAATATCCGTTGACCGTTTGCTTTTACGTCAGAAAGAAGGATTCTTGTCTGTTCATCCTGCGGGCAATAACGTATTCGCAAGTCAGTTTGAACGTGTTCTTCCTGCAAGCTCGGTGGCTGATCTTTATCCCTTGAATTACAGCGGCAAGACCGATGAGAGCGGCTTTTATGTTGGAAGAGATAAGTACAGCACGAATATTCTTGTTGACTTTGACAAGCGAACTGAGGACAAAACAAACTCCAACATTCTTATACTCGGCAACAGCGGTCAGGGTAAGTCGTATCTGATGAAACTGCTTTTATGCAATCAGCGTGAGGCAGGGAAAAGTGTTCTGGTCTTAGACCCTGAACATGAATACGAAGATTTATGTTCAAACCTTGGCGGAACGTATATCGATATGATGTCGGGAGAATTTATGATAAATCCGCTTGAGCCTAAAGCGTGGTCAGAAAATTCTCGCTTTGGAAATCAAGAAAAGGAAACCGACGACAGTCCCGAAGCATTCCGAAAAGTCACCCGTTTAAGTCAGCACATCAGCTATCTCAAAGACTTTTTCAGAGCGTACAAGGACTTCACAGACGCAGAGATCGACACAATAGAGATAATGCTTATGAAACTGTATGCACGTTTTGGCATTGATGATCTAACAGATCTCGATAAGTTGGAAAGCTGTGACTATCCTGTAATGTCAGACCTGTATGAGTTAGTTGAAAAAGAATTTATGGCGTTTGATAATGCTAAGAAACACCTCTACACCGAAGAAATATTGCAGAATATCTGCTTGGGATTGCACTCAATGTGCAAGGGAGCGGAATCGAAATATTTCAACGGCAGAACAAACATCAAAGACAGCGAGTTTATCTGTTTCGGAGTAAAAGGTCTTATGGATACAAACAAACGGCTGAAAGATACGCTGCTGTTCAACATTCTAAGCTACATGAGCAATCAGCTTTTAGGGCGCGGAAATACTGTTGCGGCAGTCGATGAGTTATATTTATTCCTTACAAATATGACGGCAATCGAATATATTCGCAACGGTATGAAACGTGTTCGAAAAAAGGAATCGTCTTTCATATTAGCTTCGCAAAATATCGAGGACTTTCTGCTGCCTGAGATAAAGGAGTTCACCAAGCCGCTGTTTTCTATTCCTGCACATCATTTTCTGTTCAATCCGGGAAATATCTCGCCGACGGCATTCATTGACACCTTACAGTTGGAAGATTCAGAGTACAGTCTTATCAAGTATCCCGAAAGAGGAATTTGTCTGTATCGGTGCGGCAATGAGAGGTATCTGCTGCAGGTCATTGCTCCTGCTTACAAGGCGGCACTGTTTGGTTCGGCGGGAGGAAGGTGATGTAATGTCGGCGACAGTTGCGGCGGCTCTTAAAAAGGCAGCCATATATATTCTTGGTGATGAAAAAAAGCGAGGCAAGCTTGTGACTGTGGTGCTTAGTGCTGCGGTGGGTATGCTCCTTTTGCTGTGTGCTCCTGCGGTGATGCTTTCTTCTCTTGGGGAGGTCGGCGAGGAAGCTCAAGTGCCTGAACTTCACATTAATGCCGATGATTTTTACAGTTCTCTTGACAGTGAAAGCAGGCAAAAGCTCGATGATATCCGATCAGCAGGTAATGACATTGCAAACGCTATGGACGAAAAGGGTGTCAAGGTTCAGACCATAAAGGCTCAGCTGATATATATGTCATACTTCGACGAGGTTCAGAATTTCAATGCTGAGTCATACGCAAATTTGTTCGCTGTTGCTCCAAATGACAGTGATTTAATTGCGGCGATAAACTCGACTTACGGCTTGGAGATAGACTATGACGAATTTGTTCGCACATACACATTTGTTATGAACAGCACCTTAAATTCATATATGTTCAATGACGCAGGCAGTAAAAACTGTTCAGACCTTGCGGCATGGGCAGAGAATGCTTTTATCTCAGGGTGGGGATACAAAAGCGGTGCTGCCGGTGAAAGAGACGAAACAGACCGCATCAGATATGCTGACAACGCAGGACTTGTGCTTGGGTATCTAAATTATGATCCGACAGACAAGTTGTTCAATTCCGATTACGATACGCTTGTTTACACCGAGCAAGGAGGACTTGATACCATGCCGGAAACCGCAGGAATAGGACTGTTCGATGGCAGTAAGCATGGGATTTATATAGGTAACGGCGAGGTCGTTTTCTCCTCTGCCGATTGCGGCTATGTGACAAAAGAAAATGTTTCAAATGGCAGTTGGACAAGCTGGTGTACCTATGAAGGGATTGATTATCCACAGGAGGTGACTGACGCTATTGAAAGTTTGAATGAGGACAGCTCATTAGAAAATTAATTTTATTGGAGTGTGATAGGTTGAAAAAATCAGTTACTGTAAGTGTAAACGAGAAAAAGCTCTCTGCGATAGAGATGTATCTGGAGCAGAAGAACACAACTCTTGCGGCGGAGCTTGAAAAGTATGCGGATCAGCTTTACGGCAAGGTCGTTCCGCAGAATGTGAGAGATTTTATTGATATGATGTCGGACAGAAAGCCTGCGAGAAAGCAGAAGATCACTGCTCCTGCCGAATCGGGGAAACGATTCGAGCAGTAATTCGCCACGGTTCGCACCGTGTCGCCCTGTGTGGCGTTTTCACAGCATGGGTGGGGTAACTTTACCCTGAAGGCAGTCGGGGCGAATGTGGGACGTTTGTCGCAGAAATTAGATTGGAAGAAATCAGATGATTTCGGGTGGGTTTGAGGGGCATTTAATATATTGCAAGTTAAAGGCGCTGTAAAAAAAAAGCGCAACAAAGCCCGTGGATTCCCTCGATATGGAAGCCCACGGGCTTTAATATATCACACAGCAAAAAA
>NZ_JBDGDD010000026.1:0-33681 GCF_040909065.1 Ruminococcus sp. RTP21359st1_H3_RTP21359_211015 | reverse complement strand
CTATGCGTCCCCTCAAATGGTTTTCGCCTATCGAATTTCTTAATAATAGTGTCCAATATGATTGACAAACCTACAAATTTGTACAAATTATCATGATGAATTTTGTAGGTGCTAGCCTAAAAAGTGCGAAAAATGGCGCTTTTTTGTTGCTTTTCATAGAGCACATAAATCATATTATATTGATATGAACAATATGAAAAATATAGTGAAAAAAATATTGCCGGCAAGCCATGGGCTATTGAAAAATCCTGATGGATATGTTATAATAATATTTATGAGTATTTTTTAAGAGGGTTTTATTATGCAGGGTTGTAAAAAGGTTGTTTCCATTCAGGATATATCGGGTCTTGGCCGGTGTTCGCTAACAGTTGTGATACCTGTGCTTTCCGCTATGGGCATTCAGGTGTGTCCTGTGCCTACGGCTGTTCTTTCGGCACACACCGGCTACAGCGAGTTTGTTATGAGAGATCTTACAGACTTTATGAAGCCTGCATTGGAACACTATAAAAAAATGGATATGAAATTTGACTGTGTGTACAGCGGGTTCCTAGCTTCAAGCGAGCAGATAGACCACTGCCTTGAGTTTTTCGAGGCTTTTCCTGACGCCCTGAAGGTCGTAGACCCTGTTATGGGTGACGGCGGAAAGGCATATAAGACCTACACAAAGGAGCTTTGCAGCCGTATGGTCGAGCTTGTAAAGGTGGCGGATATAATCACGCCTAACCTCACAGAGGCGGCTATACTTCTTGGTGAGGAATATCCTACGGCTTCAATGCGCAGCTCTGAGATAAAATCATGGCTTGTAAGGCTTTCAAAGCAGGGCGCAAAGATCGTTGTTATCACAAGCGTAAATCTTGCAGACGGCGGAATGTCAACTGTGGGCTATGATAAAGAAAATAACAGCTTTTGGAAAATAAAGAATGATTATGTTCCTGCACACTATTCAGGAACGGGAGATATGTTCACAAGTGTTCTTATTGGAGGACTTCTCAAGGGTGACAGCCTGCCTATCGCAATGAACAGAGCCACAGCGTTCACAGAGCTTACTGTCAAGACTACATACAGCTACCAGACCCCATGGACAGACGGTCTTATGCTGGAGGGTCAGCTCCCTTGGCTCACAAGCTATCAGGAGCTTAGGGACTATACAAATTTGTGATATCTGGAAGTGTTACCGAAGATGAACAGACTTAATATCGTGCTTGTAGAGCCGCAGATACCGCAGAACACAGGCAATATTTCAAGGACTTGTGCAGTGACAGGTGCGGCACTGCATCTTGTGAAGCCTTACGGCTTTGAGATAAGCGACAAAAAACTAAAGCGTGCAGGGCTTGATTACTGGGATAAGCTTGAAATATACGAGTATGATAATATTGATGACTTTTTTTCTAAGAACAGCGGCGAGTTCTATTTCTTTACCACAAAGGGCAGAATGGTACACTCAGATGTGGATTATCCGCAAGATAGGGAAGTGTATATAATTTTCGGCAGAGAGGACAAGGGGCTGCCTGAGAAACTGCTTTATGAAAATCCCCAAAGCTGTGTGCGGATACCAATGAGGAAAACGCTCAGAAGCCTTAATCTGTCAAACTCAGTGGCGATAGCCTGCTATGAGGTGTTAAGACAGTGGAATTATCCTGACCTTGGCAGAGAGGGCAAGCTGACGCAATATACATGGGACGAATAAAATAAATAAAAAACGGAGGGTGAATTTATGGCAAAAATAAAATTTCTTACCGACTCAGCGAGCGATATCACTGAGGAGCTTGAAAAGAAGCTGGATATCCAGATAATGAATTTCAAGATGGCAATGGGTGATGACAGCTACACATCAAGGATAGATTTCGACAACGAGAAATTCTACAAAATGCTTGACGATTTTGACGGCATACCTGTTACATCGCAGATAACAGCCTTTGAATATCAGGAAACTTTTGAGAAGCTCTACAGCGAGGGCTATACTGATGTTATAAACACTACCATAAACTCAAAAGGCTCGGCAACATACAACAACGCTGTTATGGCGGCAGAGGAGTTTTATTCCGCTCACCCTGAGGCAAAGGGCAAGTTCACTATATACAATATAGACGGCGAGAGCTACTCAGGAGCCTATGGCTATGCAGTAGTTCAGGGCGCAATGAAAGCCACAAAGGACGTTCCTGCGGCTGATATCGTGGCATTTATGAAGGACTGGATAAAGAACTGCGTTATTTTCTTTGCACCATATACACTCAAGTATGCAAAAAAGTCAGGAAGGATTCCGTCTGCGGCTGCTTTTGTGGGCGAGGTAATGGGTCTTAGACCTATCATGAGGATACATGACCATGCTATCGTTACAGAAACAAAGGTAAGAGGCGACAAGGCTATTGTGCCAAAGATACTTGACCTGACTGTAAAGGAAATGATACCGCAGACACCTTACTGCATCGTTTACGGCAATGACGAGAGCGTCAGGGACGAAATGGCACAGGCTATGACGAAGAAGGTGGGCTATCCACCTGTGGAGTGTTTCCAGATAGGAGCGGCAATTGCAATAAACGCAGGTCCAAAGGTGACGGGCGTTATCTTTAAGGCACAGAACAAGTAAATTTGATATGGATATAAAAAGACGGACGTTTCGCTTTGAAACGCCCGTCTTTTGTCAGCTCATGTTGTTATTTGTTTTTGCGTGATCTTCTGCCTGCAACTACAAGTCCGCTTCCTGTGATAAGGATAGTAAAGAGGATACCGCCAAGGTCATTGCCTGTGTTAGGGTTTGTGCTTCCTGCGTTGTTCTTGGCAGGGGTCTTGCTGTCTGTGCTTGTGCCACTGTTATTTGAACTTGTGTCTTTGCTGTCTGAGTTTGTATCGCTGCTGTCAGAGCTTGTATCATTTGCCTTTGGCGTCATAGTAAGGTCAGTGATGACCCACAAGGTGCCGTCAGAGCCGTCGCTCGTATCATTTTCATAGCGTTTGTAATTTACAAATTCACCGTTTATCTTAAGCTTAGTGTCTGGTCCGAATATGTAAGAGGTATTTTCACTCTCAACAAAACCAACAGCCGTCACATATACACCATAATAGTAAGTCTTTCCGGCTTCAAAAGCGCTGATCTTGTTTTCATAAATTTCGCTTCCCCACTCTGGCTCTGTAGAGATCAGACCGGTCTTGCTGTCAAGCTCCCACCACGCAGCTCGGAGCGCATAGTTTGCGCCGTCTGGCACATTGCCTGTAAACACTGGCTTGTCGCCGTTCTTGAAGTTGATGGTGGCGTCGTTGATCTCCACCACATCAATAACTTTCACGGTGGACGGCGTCATGGTCAATACATTGCTGAACCAAATGGTTTCACCGCTATCATCCACATCGATCTGATCGGGTGTCAGGGTGATTTCTTCGCCGTTGATATAGAGCTTCGTGTTCTGATCGAAGCGGTAGCCCTCTTCCATGCCCAAATCGGAAATCTTGAAATATACGCCATAGGTATAGCTTTTGTCGGCTTCAAATTCCGTAATGAGCTTACCGTTATAGCGTTCATTCCAGTAGTCGCTGGAGGTAATGCCATAACCGCTGCCGTCATTGGCGTCCCACCGCTGATGATCGGTGTCAACGATAGGGTCAATGACACCGGTGCTGAAAAGCGGTTTATCTCCGGCATTAAAGTTGATAATGGCATAAAGTCGGATCTCTTCAACAGCCTGACCGGGTCGCAGCTCTGTTCCATATTGAATGAGGCAGGTATTCCCATCATCCATCACCATGACCCACGCGCTAGACGGCAGGCTTGCTCCATTCAGTGTAACATTTTCATTTTTCAAATTGCGATCGAAGGTATAGCCGTCCTTTGCCTGAAGTTTCACGGAATATATATACCTTGCGCCCTTTTCAAAGGTATTGAATCAAACATCGTCGTCCGAATAAACGCTTTCATCAGAATACCAGTAGCCAACCGTGTGCATGGTGTCGTCGGCGTCCTTTTCCTGCTTTCCCCAGCACTCAAAGAGAATATCATATTTATCCTGATTAGTGCCTGTTCGCTTGGCCGATGCCTGCGGGGCATTGCCCGGCTGATAATCGAGCTTCACGTTTTCGATATCGATCATGTTAATACTGCTTAAAGTTGCCGCAGGCGTCCAATGTGCTTTTAGAGTAATATTCCCAGTGATCTTGGTATCAAAGGTATACTTTGCATCATTTAGATACCACCCGGCAAAATCATAGCCGTTCCTCTTCGGTTCATTTGGCTCGATTGCAGAAGTATTCAATACCTTTTGCTCTGACACTGCACTTCCGCCGTCTGAATCAAATGTCACTGTGAACTCATCAAAAGACCATGGAAATACACCACAGTTCTCGATCGTACCTCCAGAAATGACAACGATCGCCGTATTGTTTTTGCCATATACTGCATTGCCGAGACCTCCCAAGTCTACCTTGCAGTCCTTAATTGTGCCGCCGGTCATGGTGAAGCTGCCATTTTCGTATATGTTCACTGCACCGCCATTATTGCATGCAGAACAGTTTTCAATCGTTCCGCTGTTCATCACGAAGAAGCCGCCCTGCTTGACAAATACAGCACCGCCGTCGTCCTCCGCTCTGCAGTTGCTGATCGTACCATCGTTCATTGTAAATGTGCAGCCCATGCCTATATCCACAGCAGCGCCGTCATCACCTGCTTTGCAATCCTTAATAGTACCGCCGTTCATAACGAACTTGCCGTACTTGACCGGAGTTTCCGTTACACCAGTGTTGGATACATCCACTGCGCCGCCGTCTCCGTCGGCATCCGTGCAATTCACGATACTGCCGCTCTCTAGAGTAAGCGTTCCGCCCTTGACTTCAAATCCGCAGTTCTTGTTCTGCCCATCGATCTTGCCATTGGTGCCGCTGTCCTTTACTGTTAGGTTTCCGCTGCTGCGCACCCGAATTATATCCTCATCTGTCGAGCTGCAGCTCAGGGTATATCCGTTGAGATCAAGAGTCACAGTGCGCTCCACATCTAGTTCCCAGGTGGTCTCAATGTTTCCGCCCAACTTGATCTCTGCAAATTCCGTTTTTTCCAATGCCGACTTCAGTTCCGTTTCATTACTGACTGTAGAATTTTCAGCAAATGTCAACATAGACATTTGTGGTGCTGCCAAACATAGGGTAAGGATAAAAGCGGTTATTCTCCCTTGCAGTGATCGTTTTTTCATAATATACATCTCCTTTTGATATTATATTTTTTCTCATGTTCGTTATTATCCTATAAGCACACCTCCATTACTTTGTATTTTCCCTAATGTGATATCCTTTATCACATTATAACAAATCTATGAATAAATTTGTGGCTTATTTCATAATAGTCATATGCCAATTCTGAAATTATATATCGCAGGGGACTTCCTTTTTTGATAAATATGATATATAATTAACATAACACCATATGACAGCGGGAGGGATCGTTAAAATGAAGTTTTGCGAACAGCTTGGTAATTATATAGAACAGCTTTCCTGCACGGCAAAGGAGCTTTGTGAGTTGTCAGGGATATCTCCCTCAACATTTAGCAGATACAGAAGCGGCGAGAGAATACCTGAGATAGACACTGTGGCGTTTGACGGGCTTTGCAACGCTCTTGCGGCTGTGGCAAGGGAAAATGGCTATGGCGATATGACAAGGGAGAACATAAAAAAAGCCTTTCTTGACTGTGAAGACATCATACCTGCCGACAGAGAGTCTATGCGGCAAAATTTCAATACCCTTATCTCAGCTCTTGATATAAACATCAAGCGTATGTGCAAGGAGATAAATTATGATGTTTCCACCGTTTTCCGTATACGCAACGGCACAAGAAAGCCTGCCGACCCTGAACGCTTTGTCGCCGCAATAGCAGGCTTTACTGCAAGGGAGCTTAGAACTCCCACAGAGATATCAGCGGTCGCACAGCTTGTGGGCTGTAATGAAAGTGATATAGAGGATATGTCACAGCGTTATGAAGTGATATGCAAATGGCTGTTCAGCGATCATGCCAGACAGAGCAGAGAGATAAAAAGCGGTGGCAGAGAGATAAAAAGCGGTGGCATTGAAAAGTTTCTTGATAAGCTTGATGAGTTTGACCTGAACGAATACATAAAGGCGATACATTTTGATGAAATGAAAGTGCCTGCATTGCCTTTTCAGCTTCCTGTGTCAAAAAATTATTTTGGCATCAAGGAAATGATGGAAAGCGAGCTTGATTTTCTGAAAGCCACGGTCTTGTCACGTTCTAATGAGCCTGTGATAATGTACAGTGATATGCCTATGAAGGAAATGGCTGACGATCCTGAATTTCCGAAGAAGTGGATGTTCGGTATGGCTCTGATGCTTAAAAAGGGACTGCACCTTTGTCAGATACATAATCTTGACCGCTCCCTAGATGATATGATGCTTGGTCTTGAAAGCTGGATACCGATGTATATGACGGGGCAGATAGAGCCTTACTATTTGAAAAACGTACAGAATAATGTTTTTCTGCATTTGCTGAAGGTATCAGGTGCGGCGGCTCTTTCAGGGGAAGCCGTGGCAGGCTTTCACAGCGAGGGCAGATATTATCTGACCAAGTCCAAAAAGGAGCTTGGATATTATCGTAAACGTGCCAATGATCTGCTTTCAAACGCCTGCCCGCTTATGGAGATATACCGAAGTGACAGGGAAAAAGATTTCAGCGATTTTCTCACTGCCGACTCTCACAGACGTGGCAGGCGCAGGAGTATTTTATCTGCTCTGCCTGTTTATACTATGGATAATGACCTGCTCAATAGTATACTTGACAGAAACGGCATTGACGACCGCCGGGGCAGAGATATAAAAGCTTATGTCAGCGATCGTAAAAAGCGAGTTGAGAGCATACTGGAAACCATGACCATAGAGGACGAGATATGCTGTCTTTCCCGAGAGGAATTTGAAACACGTCCCCATGCCCTTGACCTGTCGGGTGTATTCTGTGCCAGTGATGTTCTTTACAGCTATGATGATTATTCTGCACATTTAAAAAGCACAGAAAGCTATGCGCAGACACATGAAAACTATAGCCTTAAATATGCTAAGCGGCAGACCTTCTGCAATTTGCAAATACTGATCCATGAAGGTCAGTGGGCGATGATATCAAAGGGAAACGCGCCTGCTATACATTTTGTTATACGACACCCGAAGCTTCTCAGCGCCTTAGAGAATTTCATTCCGCCAGTTATAGAAGATCAATAAAATGCAGGATCACACTATCCCCTTGGTGTTCCTGACGAAAAAATGGACGCTTCCGATGGAAACGTCCGTTTTTATAGCCAAAAGAAATATATTCGGTTATTATTCTTCGTCCTTTGCGGCAAATCTGTTGAAGATAACTGCAAATATCGCAAAAATAACATATCCTGCGGCAATGACAGTAAGAATGTTCTTTGTCATTTCAACACCTGTTGACGGATTTACTTTTGAGCTGTCAGCCTGCGATGAGGCCTCGTCAACTATCTGCTGTATCTTTTCTGTTGCCTGTGATTCTGTAAGCTCCTGCGAACTGTCGTCCTCACTTACTGTAGTAACAGCCGCACCGACATTTTCAGGCTGTCCGGCTGCTGTTGTGGTGGTGCTTTCAGGCTGTGTGTTTTCGTCAGCCTTTGGCTCTGTGCTTGCTGTTGTAGTAGTTGTGGTCGTTGTATCGTCAGCAGGCTTTGGTTCTGCCGCTGTGACCTTTGTAACGGCTGATGTGTCAACTGCTTCCTTGACAGGTGTTACTTCCACGGAAGCTATCTGAAAATCTGCATTTGCCTTTAAGTAATAAAGCTGTACGAAAACCTCGTCACTTGTTCTTGAAGGGTCAAGATCTGAGTATATCCACTGTGCTTCCTCGCCGCCTGTGAGCTTCGTACTCTGTGCAGACCAGCTTCCGTCTACCAACGCACCGACTGCACCGCTTGCGTTGCCTGATGACTTTACGTTGACCTTTACATTGTAATGCTGTGAATAGTCTGTTATGTAGTCAGAAAGCTTGAAGCCGAACTGAAGGGAAGTTTCGCTGTTGAAGTCAGCGTCACCCTGCTTGTGTGTGAAAAGCGGTTCGGACTCGGGCTGTGCAGATGTTGAGGTTGTAGTGGTCTGAGTTTCGCTCTTTGCTGTTGTAGTCGTTGTGGTGGTTTCAACAGGCTTTGTTGTAGTTGTTGTAACTTTTTCAGACTTAGCCTTAGTTGTGGTCGTCGCTTCGGACTTGGTCGTAGTCTTTGCTGTAGTCGTCGTTGTAGTTGTGGTCGACTTTGATGTAGTTGTAGTAGCTTCAGCCTTAGATGAAGCAGTCGTAGTGGTCGTGGCAGGAGTTGTTGTGATCTCTTCCCCTGCACTGACAGTGAGCGGTGAACCCTCTGTAGGTGCTGAGTATGAAACTGACTTGTATCCACCGTCAGCTTCCGCCACCATTGTTTCAACCTCTACCCAATAGTTTATCTTGCCTGTTACGCCGTCCTTTACCTTGAAAGTCGCAAGGGCAAGGTCTGTGCTGTCCTTTATGTTAGAACCTGTAAGGTTTGCACCGACTATTTTTATAGTGCCTGATGAAGCAACATAGTTGGTTATAACAGAAAATTTGCTTCCCACATTGTATGTACTCTCGCTCTCCTCATCGGTCGGCACATATACTGTTACCTTTGACGGGTCATAATGCAGGTCTATAGTGAAGCCTGCAACGCCTGTTTTATCAGGCTCAAGGCTTGCTTTTACGTTTATGCTGTCGCCTGCCTGTGCAAAGTTCTTGTCGCTTGTGAGCTTTATCTCGTTTCCGCCTGATGCACTAGCCACTGTGGAAACAATGCTCGTGAGCATAAGAAACGCTGTTGCCACCGACAGCGCCATCTTGTTTATTTTCAGTTTTTTCATTTGATACCTCCGTTGCAAAATCGTGTTTTTCTGTCAGTATTTTGCTCTTGATTAATTTTGTTTACTATTGTTTTGTCTTTAATTTGTAATATTTCATTATAAAATATTACAAATTCTGTTACCTTTGTCGTAATAGGATTATATCACAATATAAAGTAGCACGTCAATAGTCAAAACAGCGAAAATAAGCATATTTTTTTGGATATATTTATAATGAGAGCATTTGTGTCACAATATGTATGTACCGATCAACAGCAAAGCCACTAAATAGGCTGTAATAAATCTGTAACCTTTAAGTGAAAGCTGCATTTTACTAAATGTAAATTTTTTATGTATCAAAAAGACTGTTGACAAAGCACTGAGAAATGTACTATAATGAGGGTGAAGTTTTGTACTTGATACAGAAAAATGTACAAACTAATGTGTGTAAAAATAAGGACTTATACATTGGCGTGCCTTGTTGTGGTATTGCCTATATCTTCTGAGGTGAACGAGTTGATAAAAAAGATGATTTCATATATCCTGTCATTTGCTATTGCAGCGTCAATGGCGGCTTCGTGTTTGACGGCTTCAGCGGCAAATATGACGGGAAGCTGTACGGCAGACGTTCTGAACGTTCGCAGCGGTGCAGGCACAGGCTATTCTAAAACAGGCACAGTAAGCTATGGCGACAGCCTGACTATACTTTCCGAAACCACCGACTCAAGCGGTGCGAAATGGTATAAGATATCGTGCGGCAGCGTGACGGGCTATGTTTCGGCGGCATATGTTCAGCTAACATCAAGCGGTTCACAGGGCAGTTCTGACGCTGATTTTGAGAGCTATATGACAAAGCAGGGCTTTCCTGAAAGTTATAAGCCATATCTGCGAACGCTCCATGAACAGCACCCAAAGTGGATATTTACCGCTCAGAAGCTTGGCGTGGATTGGAACACTGCGCTAAAGGAAGAATGTGTTGTGGGCAGAAACCTTGTCCACTCGTCGGCACTGGCTTCATGGAAGTCAATGGAAAAGGGTGCATATGATTTTAACGGCGGTTATTGGTATGGGCTTGACGGCTCGTGGGTGGCGGCTTCAAAAGAGATAATAATGTATTATATGGATCCGAGAAATTTTCTCAACGATACATACATTTTCATGTTTGAAAATCAGTCATATGATCCTTCTTATCAGACGGAAAGCGGTGTAAAAACTATTCTTGCAGATACTTTTATGAGCGGAAGCTACACTTGTCCTGACACAAAGAAAAAGTATACATATTCGCAGACCTTTATGGACGCTGCAAAGAAATCGGGCGTTTCACCTTATCACCTTGCTTCAAGGTGCAGGAACGAGCAGGGCGTAAATGGTGCGCCGCAATCCCTTGGTACTGTGAAAGGCTATGAGAATTATTTCAACTTCTTTGACATTCAGGCTTATGCGACCTCCACCATGACAGCCGCAGAAATGGGCTGTAAGTATGCAAAAACTACTAATCCGACCTATCTTCTTCCTTGGACAAATCAGCACAAGTCCATAGTGGGCGGCTCGATATTTTTAGGCACAGGCTACATAACAAAGGGTCAGGACACCCTTTATCTGCAAAAATTTGATATGGTAGACGGCGGAAACGGGCTTTATTACCACCAGTATATGACCTGTGTTTTCGGTCAGGCGAATGAAGCAATAAGCCTAAAAAACGCCTATTCTCAGGATATTTTGAACAGCGCAATGGAGTTCAATATACCTGTTTACAACAATATGCCTGATAAACTTTGCCCAAAGCCTACAAGCAGTGGAGATAACAACAATTATCTTAAATCTCTCAGCGTTTCAGGCACGAGCATTTCACCAAAGTTCGATAAGTTCACCACAAGCTATACCGCCAAAGTCAATGCGGAGATATCTTCTGTTACTGTGAACGCAAATCCGTTGGGCAAAAGTGCAAAGGTGTCTGGAAAGGGCAAGGTTAGCCTTAAAACCGGCGAAAACACTGTCAAGGTCACCTGCACAGCGGCAAGCGGAGTGAAACGGACATACACCATAAAAATAACAAGAAAAGCCGCTTCACAGACCCTGCAGCAGGGAGATGTGAATGGTGACAAGTATCTGACAGTTGTGGACGCTTTGCTCATGCTGCGTTACAATGCAGGCAAGACGCAGCTTGATTCCACTCAGCTAAAGCGTGCGGATATGAACGGTGATGGAAAGGTCGATGTTATCGACGCTCTTACTCTGCTGAAAAAGATAAGTCAGAGTTAAAAATGCAAAAAAACAGGAGCGTTACCACCATGGTACGCTCCTGCATGAGGCTATTTCATCATCATTGAAATGCCGTCCATTACGTCACCGATAGCTCTGATAGCACGACCTGTGCGGCTTTTGAGCATTTTCTTTTCGCTTGATGTCGCCTCTGTGACTGCATAAGCCACTGTTCCTGCGGCTATCGCCATTGAAACGCCTGTTATCATTGACTTCATCTTCATTGCTGTTTCCTCCTTTTTTCTTTGTAATATTATTTTTCGCAGTAAGAGAACAGCTATGCCATGCAAATGAAGTCAAGAGGGTTGACGGTATTTTCCCGTGAATGTTCGTATTTTGTGGTGTTGTGAAAGATTTTTCAGTTGATGTTTAGTGCTATTGTATAAAATGTGATTAAAATTTTTGCAATTTATATGTAAAAGTAAAAGAGATATGTTCATATCTCAAACGTTTAGTATAAATATTATTCATAGATATATAATAAATATGTATTTGCATTAACATCAAAATAGTGGTATAATAAATGGGTATAAAAAATAAAGGATCTTGGTAAACTCTGAGATCTGATAGTAAGGAGTAATATTAAATGGGTATGACAATGACTCAGAAAATTCTGGCAGCCCACGCAGGTCTTGACGAAGTCAAGGCAGGTCAGCTTATAATGGCGAACCTTGACCTGGTTCTCGGCAACGACGTTACGTCCCCTGTGGCTATCAACGAGTTCAATAAAGCGGGCTTTACAGATGTTTTCGATAAGAATAAGGTCACAATGGTCATGGATCACTTTGCACCTAACAAGGATATCAAATCCGCTACACAGTGCAAGACCTGCCGTGATTTTGCTTCAAAGTATGACATAAAGAATTATTTCGACGTTGGCGATATGGGCATTGAACACGCTCTGCTTCCTGAAAAAGGACTTGTCGCTCCAGGCGACTGCGTTATCGGTGCTGACTCACATACTTGTACATACGGCGCACTTGGCGCATTCTCAACAGGTATCGGCTCAACAGATATGTGCGCAGGCATGGCAAAGGGAAAGACTTGGTTCAAAGTCCCTGCCGCTATCAAGTTCAATATCGTAGGCAAGCTTCCAAAGTATAGTGCCGCTAAGGACGTTATACTTCATATAATTGGCATGATAGGCGTTGACGGCGCACTTTACAAGTCTATGGAATTTTCAGGCGAGGGTCTGAAAAACCTTTCCATGGAGGACAGGCTTTGCATGGCTAACATGGCTATCGAAGCAGGTGCTAAGAACGGCATATTTGCAGTTGACGATATTACACTTGATTACATCAAGGATAAGGTAGACAGAGAGTATAAGATATACAAGGCTGATGATGACGCTGAGTATGAGGCTGAATACACTATTGACCTCAGCCAGATAAAGCCTACAGTCGCTTTCCCGCATCTGCCTGAGAACGCAAGAACATTTGACGATATCCCTGAGGTGAAGATAGATCAGGTCGTTATCGGTTCATGTACGAACGGCAAGATAGAGGATCTGAGATGTGCCGCTGAGATACTTGACGGCAAAAAGGTGGCAAAGAACGTTAGATGTATCGTTATCCCTGCCACACAGAAGGTATATATGCAGGCCATGAAAGAGGGTCTGCTGGAGATATTCATAAATGCAGGCTGTGCGGTTTCTACACCTACCTGCGGTCCATGTCTTGGCGGACATATGGGTATTCTTGCAAAGGGCGAAAGAGCCGTTGCAACAACAAACAGAAATTTCGTGGGACGTATGGGTCACCCAGAATCAGAGGTTTATCTGGCTTCACCTTACGTTGCCGCCGCTTCAGCTGTGACAGGCAAGATCTCACAGCCGTCGGAAGTTATGTGATATTCGGGGAGAAAATCAGCTGACAGATCTTGCGTTGGGGGAATAATTGATATGCGGCATGATCGCATATACGACTTGGGAGCGAGAACAGATGAAAAATTATCTTAGGGAAATATTCTCCGATATACTTCTTAGTATTGTTACAAAGAAGTACGGAACTTCACTAAATGACTATCAGCGTGAGGAGAAGGCTGACGAGATCATTCAGGAACTCCATGACAAAAATACATTTACCGTGGAAATGACGCAGGCTCTTATTGACAAGAAGGGCTTCAATACCTTTTATACCTCCAATATCGGGGGTACACCTGTGTATGCTCTCGTTAAAGAGGGAATGTTCCACAAGGTAAAGATCTGCTATTTTATTACAAGAAACAAGGATACTATAGACGGCCCGTATCTTGAAAAGATATATGAAGAGCTTAGAAAACAGGCGATAGGAGAAAATATATTCCATTCGTCAGAGTTCAAGCAGGGCTGATAAAGTTTGACGAAAGGGGTTTTCATAATGAAAGCTTGCGGAAAAGTACATAAATACGGGGATAACGTAGACACAGACGTTATTATCCCTGCAAGATACCTCAACACACCTGATATGCAGGAGCTTGCACAGCACTGCATGGAGGATATTGACGTTGACTTTGCAAAGAACGTTCAGAAGGGCGATATAATGGTAGCAAAGAGCAATTTTGGCTGCGGTTCATCAAGAGAGCATGCGCCTGCTGCTATCAAGGCGAGCGGAATATCCTGCGTTATAGCAAAGACATTCGCAAGAATATTCTACAGAAACGCTATAAATATCGGACTTCCTATCATTGAGTGCGAGGAAGCTGCCGAGAAGATAGATAACGGTGACGAGGTGGAGATAGATTTCGACAGTGGCGTTATCACAAACAAGACCAAGAATGAGACCTATCAGGGTCAGTCATTCCCTGAGTTTCTTATCAATATCATCAACAGCAATGGTCTTCTTAACTCACTTAAATAAGATATTTTGAAGCTTTAAGGGGGATCTCTCAAAAGAGGTCGCCCTTGAACTGTTTCTATGAAGGGGTGAAGCTATGATAGCTAAAAAGCTATTTGCGGCACTTGCAGCAGGGGTAATGCTGGTGTGCAGCGCAGGCTGCTCGAAAAAAGAGGAGAGCAGTAATAAATTTGAATACAGCAGCAAGGATTTTCTGCCTTTTATGGTAATGGTGGACGGCAGCAAGATAGACCTGACCCTAAACTCTGCAGAGATAAACAGAAAGCTTGGCGGCAGTTTTGCAAGGGAAACTGCTTCAAACAGCAGTATAGTGCTTGTGGAAAAGGACGAAAAAACCGATAAAAAAGGCGTTACAACAAAGACCTTTGCCTGCAATAAGCCTGAGATAAATGGTGCTGGATTCTCCACTTTCAACGGACTTTGGGCGAATATAGACGAAGCAAGCATAGACAGCACTGTTTCACCCAACAGCATAAAGGTCAAAGGCTCTGATGGTTTGTCTTACTACTGGTCATATTATATGGACGGCGAGGAGATAGACTATAGTCAGGTGAACTTTGACGGCACTGATACGGCGGACAGTTATATGCAGTATCAGCTCAAAGGCATGGCTGCTGACGATTATTGCAAAAAGAAGCTTATTGACGGCGAGTGTTCGGTCTATACAGGCATTTTGTTCATGACAGCCGAAAAGCAGAGCTATTCCTGCGAGATAAGCGTTTCGACTTTAAATTCTGAGGAGGAAAAATAACATGGAAAAGAAAATAACAGTTATAAAGGGTGACGGGATAGGCCCTGAAATAGTAACAGAAGCACAGAAGGTCCTCGACAAGGTTGCTGAAAAGTTCGGTCATAAGTTTGTTTATACTGATATCCTTATGGGCGGCTGTTCTATAGATAAATATGGCGTTCCGCTTACAGACGAGGCTGTCGAGATAGCAAAGAACTCAGACGCAGTTCTGCTTGGCTCTATTGGCGGAAATACTTCCACTTCACCATGGTATAAGCTTGCTCCGAACCTCAGACCTGAAGCCGGACTCCTGAAAATAAGAAAAGAGCTTGGTCTGTTCGCTAACCTGCGTCCTGCAAATCTTTATCCTGAGCTTAGAGAAGCTTGCCCGCTTAAAGATGACATAATCGGTGGCGGCTTCGACATGATGATAATGAGAGAGCTTACAGGCGGTCTGTATTTTGGTGCGAGAAAGACAGAGAATGTTGACGGCGTTGAAACTGCCGTTGATACTCTTACATATAACGAGAACGAGATAAGAAGAATTGCTATCCGTGGCTTTGACATCGCCATGAAGAGAAAAAAGAAAGTTACAAGCGTTGATAAGGCTAACGTTCTTGATTCTTCAAGACTTTGGAGAAAGGTAGTAAACGAGGTAGCTAAGGATTATCCAGAAGTCGAGCTTGAGCATATGCTCGTTGACAACTGCGCAATGCAGCTTGTAAGAGATCCTAAGCAGTTTGACGTTATCCTTACAGAGAATATGTTCGGTGATATCCTTTCAGACGAAGCCGCTATGATATCAGGCTCACTTGGTATGCTGGCTTCCGCTTCACTGAATGACACAAAGTTCGGTATGTATGAGCCTAGCCACGGCTCTGCACCTGATATCGCAGGACAGGATAAGGCTAACCCTATCGCAACTATCCTTTCAGCTTCAATGCTTCTGAGATTTTCTTTCGATATGGATAAGGAAGCAGACGCTATCGACAATGCTGTCAAGAAAGTCCTTGAAGCAGGCTACAGAACAGGTGATATCATGTCAGAGGGCATGAAGCTCGTTGGCTGTAAGGAAATGGGCAGTCTTGTTGCAGATATGATATAACAGCACGATACCAGTTTTCAGACGGTGATAATAAATGTATTATTATATTTTCGGAATAACAGACAAGGGAAATTACCGTGAACAGAATGAGGACTGCATTTTAATAGACCACGAGGTCATCAACAGCGGCAGCTATGAATCAACTGTCGCTGCTCCTTTTATTGCAGCCGTTTGCGACGGCGTTGGTGGAGAAAATGCAGGAGAGGTCGCCTCGGAGCTTTGTTTAAGGCATCTTTCCATTCTTGAATATAATTCAGGGGTGGATATGAAAAGAACGCTTATCGATGTTCACAACAAAATAAAAAAGCAGGGCGTAAGGGCTGAAAACGCTGCAAATATGCAGACCACCCTGTGTTGCCTTGCAGTGGACGAGGAAAGCAGAGCTATGTGCATAAACGTTGGCGACAGCAGAATGTACCGCTATGTGAACGGCACTATCAGGCAGATATCTGTTGACCAATCCTATGCACGATATATGTATGAGCATGGCAGGATAGAAGATGTGTCAGAGCTTGAGCCACAGTATCAGAATGCCATAATATCTTCTATCGGCAGCACTCTCAATGAACCTGATGTGGCACAAACACCATTGGTGGCTGATTTTGGCAAAGAACCTGACGATATGATAATCATAGTGTCAGACGGCGTGTCGGATTACGTTTCTGAGGAAGAAATGGTGGTGGGGCTTGGTCTTGACCTTTCTGTTTCTGAAAAGCTAGGCGCTATAATGGAGCTTGCTCTCACAAACGGCGGAACTGACAATGTTTCCGTTGTGGGCATAAAGCCTTATCTTGATGATCATGAGCTTAAAACGCTCACAGCAAAAAAAGCTGTGGAAAAGACAGTGAGCGTGCAGGATATGCTTGAAAGTAAGAAGCCTGAAAAGGCGGAAGCTGTAGAGGAAAAGAAGCCTGACGAGCAGGCAAAGCTTTTCTCTGATACGGTGGACGAGCTTATGAGCCAAATGAATGAAAGTATTGACTTTTTAAAGCAGATATAGTATAATCATATATTGATATATTTTTATGATCTTAGATGTATTTTGTAATTTGGAGGAAATAAAAAATGTTGAAAGAGTTATGTGGCTCAGACGTTATAATTGAATGTTTGCTGGAGCAGGGCGTCGATACAGTGTTCGGCTATCCGGGCGGAGCAGTTCTAAACATATATGACTCGCTGTATAAATATTCAGATAAGATACACCATGTTATCACCGCCCATGAGCAGGCTGCCTGCCATGCGGCTGACGGATATTCAAGAACAACAGGCAGAACGGGCGTTGTTATCGCAACTTCAGGTCCAGGTGCTACGAACCTTGTAACAGGTATCGCCACAGCTTATATGGATTCTATCCCTATGGTGGCTATCACAGGAAACGTAACAAGAGATCTGCTTGGTCTTGACTCTTTTCAGGAGGTAGATATCTGCGGGATAACAATGCCTATCACAAAGCATAACTACATTGTGAAAGACCCTGCGGAGCTTGCTGACATTATCAGAGAAGCTTTCTATATTGCAAACGAGGGCAGAAAGGGTCCTGTTCTTATAGATATACCAAAGGATATCACAGGCGCACTTATGGTCTATGAGAAGAAAGAGCCTAAGAAGGTAGTAAATCACAATCCTGAAGGCATAAACGAGGAGATAGCTGCTGCGGCAGAGCTTATAAAGAATGCTGAGAAGCCTTTTATCTACGCAGGCGGCGGAGTTGTTTCTGCTGACGCAACAGAAGAAATGGCTGAGTTCGTAAGAAAAGTGGACGCACCTGTTTCATTGTCACTTATGGGTCAGTGCGCACTTGACAATACTAAGGACTGCTATATCGGTATGCTTGGTATGCATGGCACAAAGACAGCCGCTATGACGCTCAGCGAATGTGACCTTATGATAGTTCTTGGCTCGAGATTTTCCGACAGAGTTCTTTGCAACGCTAAGACATTTGCAAAGGATAAGAAAATCATACATATTGATATAGACCCTGCCGAGATAGGCAAGAATATCGACGTTTACAGCCATGTTACTGGAGACGTTAAGTATATCCTTGCAAAGCTTTGCGAGCTGCTTCCTGATATGAAGCACGAGGCTTGGATGAATACTGTTATGGATTGGAAAAAGCAGTATGCCCTGAGAATGGTGCCTATCGAGAGCGAGGACGAGGTGCTTCCGCAGGACGTTATCGAAGAGCTTGACAGACTTACAGACGGCAAGGCTATCATCTCCACAGAAGTCGGTCAGCACCAGATGTGGGCTGCACAGTATTATAACTTCAAGTGTCCAAGAAGCTTTGCTTCAAGCGGCGGACTTGGTACAATGGGCTACGGCTTTGGCGCAGGAATGGGCGCAAAAGTGGGCAACCCTGACAGAACAGTAGTAAACATCGCAGGCGACGGAAGCTTCTTCATGAACTGCAACGAGCTTTCTTCACTTGCAAAGCATAAGATACCGCTTGTTGAGCTTGTTTTCGAGAACGACGTTCTCGGAATGGTAAGACAGTGGCAAAGACTTTTCTACGGCAAGAGATTTTCTCAGACTAACATTGAAAGAGGAACAGACCTTATGAAGCTTGCCGACGCATTTGGCGTTGAGGGCATAAGGATAACAAAGAAATCCGAGATAAAGCCAATGCTTGAAAAGGCACTCAAATGCGGTAAGCCTTGCCTTGTGGACGTTATCATCAACAAGGATATAAACGTTCTTCCAATGGTACCTGCCGGCGCAGACGTTTCACAGCCGATAATGAATATCGAACTTGATTAAGAAATCGAAATATAGGGGGTAATAAAATGGTAAAATATCCAAATGCCGCAAGCGGTATCAAAAAGGTGTTTCTGGCAAAGATCATAGGTGTTATAGGAGTTCCGCTTGCTTTTATACCGGGGATAGGCGCACTTCTTTTGATGACTTGTACCGTAGCCGCAACTATTTTCAACGTATGGGGAATACTTGAAGCTTCAAAAGACCATAATGGTTATCAGACAGCTCTTGTTTTCACAGTGGCTGATCTTATCTTTTCAATAGTTGACACGTTTATTGACAATACTGCGATATCAAATGTTCTGAGTTTTGCTGGCAATGTAATGAACATAGCGGTGCTTTACTATATCTGCAAATCAACAGGCGAACTGCTCAGGGACGTGAAGAACTACGGGCTTGCAAACAAGGGCGACCATGTGTGGAATGTAAACAAGACCTGCCTTATTGTCATGGCAGTGTGCCTTGTTGTGGCATTTATCCCGATACTGAACATTCTCGCTGCAATTACATCACTGATAGTCGCTGTTGTGACTATCTATGCGTCTGTGGTATATCTGATCTATCTCTATCAGAGCGGACAGTATCTCAGCCTTAACACTAATTTCTAAGAGATTTGAGAGCTGTACGGCAAAGGCTGTACAGCTCGTTTTTGTAAGGAGAAACTAATGAAATTCACAAAAAAATTCAAAGAAAATGCAGCCCTTGTGGTTCTTGGCGTAGTGCTTTTTTGGGGATTGACCAACTATGATAAGTTTTTTAGACTTCTGGGCGTAATGATCGGGGTCTTGAAGCCTGTTATATTTGGCTGTATAATCGCATTTATCCTGAATGTGCCAATGTCAGGCATTGAAAAGAGGCTTTTTAAGAAGCCTAAAAAAGAGAAATATGCCAAAACTGTGGAAACGCTGAAAAGACCATGCTCGATAGTGCTGACCTTTCTGCTTTGTCTAGGCGTTGTGGCACTTGTGTGCTGGCTTATTATCCCTGCACTCATAAAGACTTTCTCTCAGCTTTCAGACGATATCCCTGTGCTTATTTCAAATATTTCCAACAAACTCAACAATTCCCCCGAGATAGCAGGGTGGCTTGACAGAATGAATATAAGCACTGCTGATATTATCGATAAGGTTACAAGCTGGCTGAAAGACGGCGTTGTGATCTTGAACACACTCAGTTCAACAGTAAGCTTTGTGACAGATCTTTTCTCAGGTCTTGTGAACTTCTTCTTGGGAATCTGCTTTGCGGTCTATATGCTTGCCGCAAAAGAGCGGCTCAAAGACCTGTGCAAGCGCATAAGCTGTGCTTTTCTCAGCAATCGTATCACCGACCGCATAAGCCGTATATGCCGTCGCTCTATCGACACTTTTGCGAACTTTCTTGTGGGTCAGACCACGGAAGCAATTATCCTCGGCTCACTTTGCGGTATTGGTATGGCTATCTTCCGCTTCCCGAATGCGGTGCTTATTGCCATACTCGTTGCCTGCACTGCACTTATCCCTATTGTGGGAGCTTTTCTTGGTTATGTGGTGGGCTTCCTGCTTATATGCGTGACGGATTTCAAGCAGGCTGTGCTGTTTTTGTTGTTCATGTTCATTATTCAGGCTATTGAGGGCAATCTTATCTATCCAAAGGTGGTAGGAAACTCGGTTGGTCTGCCGTCACTATGGACACTTTTCGCTATCACCATAGGCGGAAACCTCTTTGGCATATTCGGAATGTTCATTGCTGTTCCTGTGTTCTCTGTTATATACTGCACTTTTGGAGAGGTAGTCAACTACAGAAATGAAAAGAGAGCTGTCAAGGTGGAGGACATATCATAATAAAATAATCCGTCAAAAAAAGTTTGCACAATTTCGTGCAAACTTGAGCTTATTGACAACGTCCTAAATAAGCGGGACGTCGAGGACGCCGTCCCCTACAATTTATGTAAATACGCTGTTCATATGTTGGGGCGACCTCAGATCACCCCTTTATTATAGTTTTTCGACACACAAAAAAGGCTGCACAATTTCGTGCAGCCTTTCGCTATTTACGTTATTTCACTATTTTACATAGCTTACATGAAGCAGTTCATGCTCTCTGCCCTTGAGGATACCCTCGTAAAGCTTATCCATAAGCGGATTTTCTTCTGAACGCTTCAAAGTGCAAAGCTTGTCAGCATTGTAAAGATTAACACTGCGCTCTTTCTTCTCGTCGATAGTAGCCTTTGGCTGACCTGCGCCGCCTATACAGCCGTTTGGACAAGCCATAACTTCGATAAGGTCGAAATGCTCGCCAGCTTTCATTCTGTTCATTATGACCTCAACATTGCGAAGTCCGTTTACAACGCAGACCTTGATAGCCTTGTCGCCAAGAGGTACTTCAAGCTCTTTTATGCCCTCGAAGCCTCTTACGCCCTCGAATGCAAGATTTCTCAGGGAAGCAAGTGACTTGTCTGTGGAAACACGTCTGATAACTGCTTCTGTTACACCGCCTGTTACACCGAAGATTACACCTGCGCCTGTCATAGTGCCGAACGGCATATCAACAGCTTCCGGCTCTATCTCGTTGAACACGATACCGGCTTCTTTTATCATCATGATAAGCTCCTGAGTGGTGATGACAAAATCAACCAGCGGTTTGCCGTTCTCGTCCTTGAACTCATCTCTTGCGGCTTCTCCCTTTTTGGCAGTGCAAGGCATAACAGCAACAGAAAGTATCTTCTTGCCCTCGCCCTTGAACTTCTCGTTTATTACGGAAGCGAACATCTGCATTGGTGAGCGGCAAGTGGAAATGTTAGGCAGTATCTCGGGATACTCATTCTCAGCATACTTTATCCATGCAGGACAGCATGATGTGAACAGCGGGAGCTTTCCGCCGTTTGCAAGCCTGTCTGCAAACTCCTTTGACTCCTCCATAACAGTGAGGTCTGCAGCTGTTGAGGTGTCAAAAATGTAGTTGAAGCCTATTCTTCTAAGTGCTGCAACTATCTTGCCCATAACGTTCTCGCCGTTGTAGCCGAACTCTTTTGCCACTGCAACTCTTACAGCTGGAGCTACCTGAGCCACTGCAATAGTGTCCTCCTGATTAAGCTCTTTCCAAAGCCTGTGGCTGTCGTTCTTTATGATTATAGCGCCTGTTGGACAGACTGCCGCACACTGACCGCAGCCAACGCAGTTTGAATCGCCTATAGGCTTGTCAAATGAGCAGGCTACCTTCATTTTTGAACCTCTGAATGCAAAATCTATTGCACCAACGTTCTGTACTTCGTTGCACACTCTTACGCAGTCACCGCAGAGGATACACTTGTTGGCGTCCCTGGTGATAGATACAGAAGAATCATCGATACAAGGCTTGGACTTTGGATTGTCAAAACGTACTCTGTGGATATCAAATCTTGCGGCAAGCTCCTGCAATTTGCACTTGCCGTTTTTATCGCAGGTCGTACATTCACCGCAGTGATTTGAAAGAAGAAGTTCCAATATCATCTTGCGGTATTTTCTCAGCCTTGGTGTGTTTGTGTATATCTCCATACCATTTCTCGGAGGAGTTGAGCAAGCGGCTTCCATGCCGCCCCACTTGTTTTCCACCATGCACATTCTGCAAGCACCGTATACTGAAAGCTCAGAATAGTAACAGAATGTAGGAAGCTCGATGCCTGCCTTTCTGATAAGCTCAAGCAGATTTTTTTCACCGTTTATAGCAACGGGGATATTGTCGATTATCATAAACTCTTTATTCATAGCTAAAATTAAACCTCCTTGACAGCTTTGAAATGGCAGTTGGAAATACAAGCTCCGCACTTTATGCACTTAGAGGTGTCGATCTTGAACGGCTTTTTGATCTCGCCGCTGATCGCACCCACAGGACAGACTCTTGAACACTTTGAACAGCCCTTGCATATCTCAGGGTCGATCTGATATGTCACAAGCTTCTTGCAGTTGCCTGATGGACACTTCTTATCTCTTATGTGAGCTTCATATTCCTCACGGAAGTTCTTTATTGTAGATACAACAGGGAATGCAGCCGTCTTTCCAAGACCACAGAGAGCAGTTGAGGAGATAGTGTCGGCAAGCTCAAGAAGCAGTTCGATATCCCCCTCCTGACCGTTACCATTTACGATACGCTCAAGTATCTCAAGCATTCTCTTCGTACCCTCACGGCACGGAACGCACTTTCCGCAGGACTCGTTCTGGGTGAAATTCATGAAAAATCTTGCAACTTCTACCATGCATGACTTATCGTCCATAACAACAAGTCCGCCTGAGCCGATCATAGCACCGACTTTTTTCAGCGAGTCAAAGTCAAGCTGGATATCGAGGTTAGGTGTAACAAGACAGCCGCCTGACGGACCGCCTATCTGAACAGCCTTGAACTTTCCGTCGCCTCTCATGCCGCCGCCGATATCGAATATTACTTTTCTGAGAGAAGTTCCCATTGGCACTTCAATAAGACCGGTGTTCGAGATGTTGCCCGTAAGAGCGAAAGCCTTTGTTCCAGGGGAGTTCTCAGGGCCTATGCTCCTGAACCATTTTGCACCGTTGTTGATGATAACAGGCACGTTAGCCAGCGTTTCAACGTTGTTGAGAACTGTAGGCTCGTTGAAAAGACCATGTTCAACAGTTCTTGGCGGCTTAACTCTAGGCATACCACGCTTGCCCTCGATAGAAGCCGTCAGGGCAGAGCCTTCACCGCAAACAAATGCGCCTGCACCACGGTTTATATGTATTCTGAATGAGTAATCTGTGCCGAGTATATTGTCACCAAGCAGACCAAACTGCTCAGCCTGTGCGATAGCACCTTTAAGACGTGATACTGCCAGCGGATATTCCGCACGAACGTAGATATATCCCTCTTTTGCGCCTGTTGCGATACCGGCTATCATCATGCCTTCAAGAAGTCTGTGTGGGTCGCCCTCCATGATAGAACGATCCATAAATGCGCCAGGGTCGCCCTCGTCACCATTGCAGACTATGTATTTTGTAGGGCTTTTCTGCTTTGCAACGCTTGTCCACTTTTTGCCAAGAGGGAATCCTCCGCCTCCACGTCCACGAAGATTAGATTCTGTCATTTCGTTGAGGATATCCTCAGGTGACATATCGAGAAGTGCCTTTTCAAAGGCTCTGTAGCCGCCTATAGCAAGATATTCCTTTATGGAAGTAGCGTCAATGTGACCGCAGTGTTCAAGTACGATACGCTGCTGCATCTTATAGAATGGTATTTCTGACTGCTGGCGATATATTTCACCGTTTTTCTTGTAGCACAGTCTTTCAACGCACTCGCCATTGCAGATAGTCTTGTCAACTATCTCGTCAACATCGTCAAGTTTCACCTTAGTGTAAAGCCAGCCCTCCGGCTCTATTCTAACAAGTGGACCCATTTCGCAGAAGCCGTGACAGCCGCTTCTTTTTACGCCGATAGCGCCATCGTGGATATCATCATCATGTGGCTCGTCAGCAAGTGCTACCACGCACTCCAATCCCTTTGCGGAGATAGTTTCGATAAGCTTCTGGTATATGTTCAGCGAACCGCCTGCAACACAGCCTGTACCTGCGCAAACAAGCACTTTTCTAGCCTGCTTGTCAACAAGCTTACCATACTGTTCACGGGCGTTGTCAAGATCGTATTTCGTTTTCAGCAGCATATTATTCAGCCTCCTTTTCTCTCAGTTCCTTAAGCAGAGCCGCAGCCTTGTCAGGATTCATCTCAGGGTGAACAACATCGTTCACAGTGAGAACAGGGGCAAGTCCACAAGCACCAAGACATGAAACAGTTTCCACTGTGAACATCAGGTCGTCAGTGGTGGTTTTCTTTTCGCTAAGACCAAGCTCTCCTCTGAGATATTCGAGAATAGGTATAGATTTTCTTACATGACAGGCAGTGCCATCACAACATTTGATAACGTATTTGCCCTTTGGCTCGAGAGAAAAATTCTCATAAAAGGTCGCAACGCTGTATATTCTTGCTTCGCCTGTGCCAAGCTTTTTTGCAAGATATGGGAATATTTCCTTTGGAAGATAGTGATATATCTCCTGAATATCCTGCAATATGGCTATGACCGCTGTTTTTTCATGATTTTCAAGAATTTTGTCGATCGGTGAATAATCAAATTCTTTTGTCATAAAATTTCCTCCATATAATTAAAGTTAAATTTGATTACAAAGTCAATAATCAAGACATACTGTCAACTATAATTATATACTATATGACACAAAATGAATAATGTTTTTATTTACATGGGATATATATAATTAGAATAAGCATTGACTAACTTGTAGAAATACACATAAACGAAAACGTTTATATAGTTATAATGCATAAAAAATCGAGCCATTTCTCAATGACTCGACCTGCTGATACTATTTGATAAACTGAATTAATTATAAAAAATCATAGCCGTTTGTTTCATTAGATATACCTAACATTTCGTATATTATGTTAAGCCTTGCGAATACTTATCTCTCCTGAGGAAATATATTCTTCTCTGCCGTCCTCATATCTGACGTGCAGGCGGCAGTCCTCATCAGCCCCAAGCATTGTGGCAGGAGTTTTTTCGCTTCCTCTTATGACGTTTATCTTCTCGCCTACCCAAAGCAAGCGTTTTCTGTATTCTGGGTAAAAGCTGTTTTCTTCAAAGCTGTCATAAAGACGCATGAAATTGTTTATTATCTCTGCGGCTATTCTGTTTCGCATATCGCTTTTTCTTTCGTGGAATATCGGTCCTGCGATATCTCTTATTGCCTCAGGAAAACCGCCTTCCGGCTCGTAGGTGTTCACACCGATACCAAGCACAGCGTAGTCAAGTCCGCCGCTTTCCATGCTGAAAGAAGCCTCCGTGAGTATTCCGCATATCTTCCTGCCGTTTATGTAAATGTCGTTCACCCATTTTATGTCAGGCTTTTGATCACTGACCTTTTCCACAGCAAGGGCAACTGAAACTGCAGCAGCAGTGGTTATCTTAACAGCGTCAGCCGCAGCCATGTCAGGGCGGAGAAGAATGCTCATGTAAAGTCCCGAATCAGATGGCGAGAAGAAAGAACGTCCAAGCCTTCCACGCCCCTGGGTCTGCATACCTGCAATGACTATCCTGCCCTCGGGCACACCCTGATTTGCATAGTCTTTGAGTACCAGATTAGTGGAGCTTACTTCCTTGTATACCTCTATTTCAAGCCCCTGACGGTCAGGGTCAAGATATTTTTTTATGCCTGCAAGGGAAAGTATATCAGTGTTTTCATCAAGGGAATAGCCCTTGTTCGTCACCGCAGAGATAGGGTAGCCGTTTTCCTGCAAAGCTTTCACAGCTTTCCAAACAGCCCCACGGGTACAGCCCAGCGTGTCAGCAAGCTGTTCGCCTGAAAGATATTTGCCCTTGTTATCGTCGAGAAGTTCCAGCACTTTGTCTTTTATTGCCATAAAAAATGCCTCCTTAATGAGATAATTATAGCACAAAAGGTCAAAGTGTTCAACCCTCACCCTAAAAAATCCCTAGCCTACTCCACATTAAGAAACCATTAAGAAAAAATTGTGCAAAATGACGGATAATAATATTTGCATTTTGCACAGCTATGTTGTATAATATAATAGTATATGTATGAATTGAAACAGAAAAGGACGATGACAATGTTTTATAACCTTTTGGCTAAGACTAATAATACTACATTGGTGCTGCTTGTGCCAATGCTGTGCAGTTTTCTTATTGCTTTTTTCAGCCTGAAATTTTTCAAACGCATTTTGCCTAAAGATCAGGGCAGAGCGTTCGCTGTGAACGGTGCTCTTTCTGAGGGCAAGCCCCGTGGCGCAGGAATTATCTTCGTGACTTCCTTTACCCTTTGCACAGCACTTTTCTATCCTCTCGATATCGAGAATATAATCTATCTCGTGCTTGTATATGCTGCCATGCTCAGCGGATATTTTGACGATGCTGCTGAAACTCCTTGGGGCAACCTGAAAAAGGGCCTTATCGACCTTGTTATATCTCTTGGCATTGCGTTTACATACTATTTTTATAACGGCTCGCAGGTGAAGCTTTATATCACAGATTCCACTTTCACTATCCCTACACCGCTGTTCATAATCCTTGCAGGCGTCCTCGTTTGGACGGCTATCAACGTTACAAACTGTACAGACGGCGTTGACGGGCTATGCGGTTCATTGGTCATGACAGTTCTTCTGCCACTTGCATTTATGGTGACAAAGAGTGGTGCGGCTGATATGCTCCTTCCTATGATAATGTTCGTGACGCTTGCGGCTTATTTGTGGTTCAACTGCTCGCCTAGCCAGATGCTCATGGGTGACGCAGGCTCGAGAGCGCTGGGCGTTTTCCTTGCGGTGATGTTTTTGAAAACTGCCGCACCGTTCGCATTTATCCCTATGGCTATAGTTATCATACTTGACGGCGGACTTGGACTTCTCAAGCTTTCTTTCAGACGTTTCCTGAAAATAAAGAATTTTATGGAGGGCATAAGAACTCCTCTTCACGACCATGCAAGAAAGAACAAGGGCTGGTCTGATACTCAGGTAGTAATAAGATTTACAATTTTGCAGATAATAGTAAATCTGTGCTTTATGGCATTCGTGCTGTAAAAAATATGTGTGGGACAAAAACGGTCTGACCTTTTAATGGACAGGCTGAAAATTCGGAGATGATGAAAATAAAAAAGAACCTGAAATATGTCCTTAATATATTCTTTATTGTGGTCATAGGCTGGCTGACAGTCAGACTGCTTTTCAGAGGAGAAGAATTTTCCGACATAGTGGCGGATCTTCACCTTGCAAAGAAAAGCTGGCTTGCAGTGGGTGCTGTGTGCGTGTTCTGCTATGTGGCAGGGGAGTCGGTCATAATAAAGTATATGCTGAGGCTTTTTGAAGTAAAAACTCCTTTCAGGCGTTGTTTGAAATATTCGTTTATAGGCTTTTTCTTTAGCTGTATAACGCCGTCTGCTTCCGGCGGACAGCCTGCGCAGATGTATTACATGAAGAAAGACGGCATAAAGATAGGCTTTTCCACCTTGATAATGCTTATCATCACCATAGCTTTCAAGGCTGTGCAGGTGCTTCTTGCAGTGGCGTTCCTGCTTTTCAACTTTGGCTTTATAAAGCTTCATGTGGGACGGCTTTGGTGGCTTCTGCTTATCGGCTTTATACTGAATATCGCCTATATCGCAGGGCTTGTGTTTATTTTCTATAAGCCTTTGTGGGCGAGAAAAATGGGCATAAAGCTTATAAATCTTCTGACACGCATAAGGATACTCAAAGAAAAGAACAACGAAAAATACATAAACAAAATAAAGCGTATCTGCGACAATTACATGATCGGTTCGGAATATATAAAGAGCAATGTGCATACTGTGATAAATATTTTTCTTATCACACTGGTGCAGAGACTGTTCCTGCTGGCTGTCACATGGATAGTGTATAAGTCCTACGGCCTTAGCGGAACAGGTTTTTGGAATATTATCGCACTTCAGACTATGATAGGTGTTGCAGTTGAAATGTTGCCATTGCCTGGTGCGGCAGGCGTAACAGAGGGTTGCTTCACATATATGTTCATGAGCATTTTCACCGCAGAGCTTGTAAAGCCTGCAATGCTACTGAGCCGTGGACTCAGCTTCTATTTACTGCTGATAATGAGCGCATTGGTAACGTTCGTGGCTCACTTTATCGTTATGAGGAATGATAAGAAGAATGGTCTTGAGGAGTCGCAGGAAGTTAAAAAAGAAGTCGAAAAAGAATGAGAGGAAAAGAAAAAATGATCGGTTTTTATAATTATTCGGTAATACTCACATACATAGGACTTGTTTCGTCAGTGTTCGGGATCACTCAGGTCTTTGAAAATCATATGTCCATAGCCTTTCTCTGCCTGCTTCTTTCGGGTATCTGCGACCTTTTTGACGGTAAGATAGCAAGAAGCATGAAAAACAGAACAGAGCATGAAAAGGTGTTCGGCATACAGATCGACTCACTGTGCGACCTTGTTTGCTTCGGCGTTTTCCCTGCTGTAATAGGCTATCACTACAATTCAGTTTATCCGCTTCGTCTTATCGCAAGCATTATGATAGTTCTGGGCGCTGTTATCAGACTTGGCTACTTCAACGTTATGGAGGAAGAACGTCAGAGAAACACAACAGAGAACAGAAAAGAATATAAGGGTCTGCCTGTTACAACAGTTGCTATGATACTTCCTCTGCTGTTCATGGGTCAGCACAATATACCGAGAAATATTTTTCCATTTGTTTTCCATAGCTTTATGATACTTATTTCAATACTCTTTGTATTGAAAATAAATGTCAAGAAGCTTTCCATGAAGGGCGTGCTGATACTCTTTACTATAGGTGCGATAATCCTTCTCGGCTATCTTAAAATGCAGCATATAATCTAAGATAAAAGTTACCTGAATGGGAAATGTTTTTGCCGGACAGGTGTGTGAAAAAACAGGTCGTCGGGGGTGTCGTCCCCTACAATAATGTAAATAAAAGGAGAGAAACAGATGAAATATCGTGACAGACAGGGCAGAGAATACGAACAGACCACATCTCGGGATAGCTTTCTTGCGGCTGCCTACAGCTCGGCAATGGGCAGGGCGCTTATGAAATTTCTCGGCTGTCCGATATTTTCAAAGTGTGCAAGAGTGATACTTGACAGCAAGTTCTCAGTGCCTTTTATTTTTGGCTTTGCAGAAAAAAACGGAATAGATATGTTTGACTATGAGGAAAGAATGTATCGCTCATTCAATGATTTTTTCACAAGAAAAATAAAGCCCGGTAGACGTTTTATCACTAAGGACAAGAATCTGCTGGTGTCACCTTCAGACGGCAAGGTGACTGCTTATAAGATAACACAGTCTGATACCTTTATTATAAAGAATGCAGTGTATAATACCGCCTCGCTTCTCAGGGACAGCAAGCTTGCAAAGCGTTATGAGGGTGGCTATGCAGTTATCATCAGACTTTCAGTGGACGATTATCACCGCTATTGCTATTGTGCAGACGGTGTAAAGAGCCACAACAGAAAGATAAATGGTATTCTTCACACTGTGAACCCTGTGGTGAACAATTATCTGCCTGTTTTCAAGGAAAACTCCAGAGAATATTGCATGATAAGAACGGAGCAGTTCGGAGATATTATTCAAATGGAAGTCGGTGCTCTTATGGTGGGCAAGATATCAAATCTGCACACTGAGGGGGGCGTAAAGGTCACAAAGGGCGAAGAAAAGGGCTATTTCGAGTTCGGCGGCTCAACTATCCTGCTGCTTCTTGAAAAGGACAAGGTAAAGCTTTGCGATGACCTGCTTAAAAATACGAGGGAGGGCTTTGAAACTAAGCTTCTTCAAGGCTCGGTGCTTGGCGAAAGTCTGAAGTAAAAATATCTAAGACGAAAAAAATATAGGCAAGGGGCATGGTTGATGTACAGATTGAATTATGAACAGTTCGACAGAGATAATCAATATATAGGAAACGATCTGGGTGCGGTCATGAAAGAGGGCAAAACTGTGTTCAAAACATGGTCGCCGCTTGCAACGGGAGTTTATCTTAATCTGTATCTTGACGGCGAGGGCAAAAGCCGTCTTGAAAGCCTGCCTATGGAAAGGCTTGACCACGGTGTTTGGTATGTGGAGATACTCCGTGACCTTGACGGTGTTTTTTATACCTATACATTTGAGTTTGACCACAAAACAAGGCATGAAACTATAGATATCTATGCAAAAGCCTGCGGAGTCAACGGAAACGTTGGTGCGGTGGTGGATTTCAAGACCACCGACCCTGAGGGTTGGGATAAGGTCAAGAAGCCTAAGTGCAGAAACGCCTGCGACGCAGTGGTGTATGAGTGCCACGTCAGAGATTTTTCTGCGGACAGTTCATCAGGCGTTGTCCCTGAGCATAGAGGAAAGTATGTGGCTTTTGCCGATAAGGGTACGAAATATCAGGGCGTGAACACTTGTATCGAGCATCTCAAAGAGCTTGGAATCACCCATGTTCACCTGCTTCCTGTGGAAGATTATGCCACTGTGGACGAGAGCAAGCCTTGGCTCAATCAATATAACTGGGGTTATGATCCTAAGAACTTCAACTGCCTTGAGGGTTCATATTCCACAGACCCTTATGACCCTAAGTGCAGGATAAGAGAGTTCAAACAGCTTGTTATGGCACTTCACGAGAACGGCATCGGCGTTGTAATGGACGTGGTATACAATCACACTTACTATACCGAGGAGTCAGCCTTTGAGCGTTCTTTCCCATATTATTATCATAGAATAAGAAATGACGGCTCTTTTTCAAACGGCTCGGGTTGTGGAAACGAAACGGCTTCAAACCACATGATGATGAGAAAATTCATGATAGATTCTCTCAGATTTTGGGCAACGGAATATAAGATAGACGGCTTCCGCTTTGACCTTATGGCGCTTCACGATATTGAAACTGTGAACATTATAAGGGATGAGCTTAACAAGATAGACCCTCAGATACTAATGTATGGTGAGGGCTGGACGGGAGGAGAGTCACCGCTCCCTGCTGATAGGCTTGCATATAAATGGAATTCATATCAGTTTGGAAGAGTTGGACTTTTCAACGATAACATCAGAGATTCCATTAAGGGCGGTACTTTTAATCCATATGACAAGGGCTTTGTCAGCGGAAACAGAAATGCGGCTTCTACCCTAAGGCGTGGTATAGCCGGCTCTGTGCCACACTATCAGATAAATGATGCAAAAGAAGCTTGCTGGGCATTTGAGCCTACTCAGGCGGTGAATTACTGTGAGGCTCATGACAACAATACTTTGTGGGACAAGCTTTGTATATCGGCAAAGAATGACAGCGAGGACGTAAGGATAAAAATGGATAAGCTTGCAGCGGCGATAGTGATACTTTCACAGGGCATGCCGTTCATACAGCTTGGTCAGGATTTTCTTAGGTCAAAGCCGAGGATACTCAAAGAGGGCGAAGAGCCTAATGATGTGAATATCTATTCCCATGACAGCTACAATGCGCCTGACTACACTAACTCCATAAAGTGGAACAGAAAGCTTGAATATAAAGAGGTCTTTGAGTATTACAAGGCTCTTATAAGGCTGAGAAAGGGAAGTCCGCTTTTCCGAATGAACACTAAAGAGGACGTGAACGCACATCTTCATTTTATGCATAATGACGATTGGAACTGCGTAAGCTGGAAGCTTGAAAAAGACGGAGAATGTTATGTTATCGCACTTAATCCTTACTACGAGAACAGGGGCTTCGGTCTGCCTGAGGGAAGCTTTTATCTCAGGCTTGATGAAAGTGGCAAGATGAACAAACAGCCCGTTTCAGGCAGTTTCGTCTGTCCACCGCTGTCGGCTGTGGTTTATAAGAGGATAAAGAATATCTGACAGTCCCGTTAATAAAATGACAAATAAATATTAACAATAAATTAATGTATATATCTTGCAGATAGAGTATAATTAAATTATTGGATCGAGAAATATTAAGGCAAAAGATACAAAAAAATTAAACAATGGAGGAAATCATAGTATGAAGAAGTTTTTGGCAGGTTTCTGTGCTGCGGCAATTGCAGCAGGCTGCATGGGAATGACAGTCATGGCAGACACGGAGGCAACGGACAAGCTCACCTCTTATGAGGCAACAAGCGACAATGTTAAGCTTATCGGTCGTACCTACAGAAAGGGCGACACAACGATACTTGGCTATTCTGCAAGCGGTATCGAGTTCAAATGCACAGGCACAAAGGCTGTTTTCAATGTAAACGGCAGCGTAGGTGAGGCAAGAATTGGCGTATTTGTAAACGGCAAGCTTGTTAAGCAGGGCTACATAAAAAATAAGAAGACAAACGCAGTTGAGGTAGAGCTTCCTGAGGGCGAAAGCACAGTTAAGCTCATAAAGCTTTCAGAAGCTGCACAGAGCGTTATCGCAATTGACAGCTTTGAGGTAGACGGCAAGCCACAGCCAACAGAGGCAGCAAAGCATTCTATCGAGTTTATTGGTGACTCTATCACTTGTGGATACGGCGTTGATGATCCACTTGGAAAGTCATTTTCTATCTACAACGAGAATGCCGCAAAGACATATGCTTACAAGGCAGCACAGAATTTTGGCGCTGACTACAGCTTTGTATCAGTAAGCGGAGCAGGTGTGATCTCTGGTTATTCAGGCAACGGCAAGATAAATGACGCACTGCTTGTGCCAAATTTCTATGATAAGTTCTGCTTTACATGGAGCTGGTTCGACGGTGAACAGACAGCTAATTATGATTGGGATTTCTCACAGTATCAGCCTGAGCTTATCGTTGTAAATCTTGGTACAAACGATAACTCATACACAAAGGGCGACGCTGATAAGTGTGCTGAGTTTGAAAAGGGCTATGTAAATTTCCTCAAGGAGATAAGAGCTAAGAATCCAAATTCTGAGATACTTTGTACACTCGGTATTATGGGACAGGAGCTTTATCCTTCTATTACAGATGCAGTTGACGCTTATAAGACTGAAACAGGCGACAGCAAGGTATCAGTTTTCCAGTTCAGCGTTCAGGACAGCGAAAACAATGGTTATGCAGTTGACTATCACCCATCAGCTGTTTCACAGAAGACAGCAGCTTATGAGCTTACATATGCTATTGAAGGCATTTACGGTTGGGAGAGAGTTGAGTTGGTTAACGACGGCGTTGACGAAATGACAAAGGACGACGACGTTGAGTTCAATAACGTTGTTGAGGAGTCGTCAGGTGAGGAGAGCAGCGAGAGCAAAGCAGAGGAGTCATCTTCCGAGGCTTCTTCTGAAGCAACAAATGACAGCAGCGCAGCGGCTTCATCATCAAAGACAACGACAAATCCTAACAGCACCACAAACCCTAATACAGATGCGGCAATGGGCATAAGTATAGGTCTGGCAGCACTTGCAGGTGCAGCTATGGTGGTTTCTAAGAGGAAGTAATAAAGTAGATATTTACACCGCACAGAGGTAAGACTTTGTGCGGTGTTTTTTTATATGGTTGGTCGTAACATTTCAGGGTGGCTTTGCCGACAAAATGTACGCTTTAACGCAAAAAACTCCCCCATGCAGAAAAACCTCTGCATGTGGGATATTTTCATAAACGATAAAAATTACTTCTTTGTAGTCACACTCTTTGAAGCCGACCAAGCGCCATAATACTTAGTACCCTTTACAGTTGTGTACGAACGAACACGAACGTAATA
>NZ_JBDGDD010000025.1:0-35193 GCF_040909065.1 Ruminococcus sp. RTP21359st1_H3_RTP21359_211015 | reverse complement strand
CCTATGCGTCCCCTCAAATGGTTTTCGCCTATCGAATTTCTTAATAATAGTGTCCAATATGATTGACAAACCTACATTTCAGTCAAAATAAAAAAATTGCAAAAAAGGTATTGACATTCACATTCATTTGTGATATAATAAATAAGCACTCAGGAGAGAGCAGTAAAAAAGCAGTAAAATATCGCGGGATGGAGCAGTTCGGTAGCTCGTCGGGCTCATAACCCGAAGGTCGTTGGTTCAAATCCAGCTCCCGCAACCAATTTTAGGACTATCGTTTGATAGTCCTTTTTTTATGCCCAAATCACCGACAAATACCACAAAAAGATCGGCCAGTAATCCCATTTTGGATCTACTGACCGATCTTGCTGTTTATTCACTTGCACAAAACATAACGTCAGCCTTAAATCAACGTTACTCGTCCATCAGCTCAAACCTGATACCGTGCAGGTCAAGCCCATTCTGTGCAAAGTATATCCTGAAAGTTGTGAAGCGTGAGAACATAGGCGTTTTCTTTTCCATTGAAACAGCCTTTCCACCTGTGCCATTAAAAGTGAACGTACCCACCGCAGTACCCATGCTGAACAGCGTCATAGGTATCTGCGCAAGCTCACTCTGCGTAGAGCTTGCCGTGACTATCACCCTGTAAATACCGAAGTTTGAAAGGTCAAGGGCAAAACTGTAGGAGGTGCCTTTCTTTGTGTCAACATCACTAAGGTCAAGAGTTATGTCACGGTCCACCTTATAAAACTGTACAGGCTTGTCGTCCTCCTGCTCCTCGTCCTCTCGGTTTATCACCTTGACAGTATCTCCAATACCCTCCGCACGCTTAAGAGCATTAGTGTGAAGAAGAAATCCGCATATGTTCTCCGCATTTCTCTGAAGCTCACACCTCTCTATACCGCCATTTTCAAGGGCAGCAAGCGTGTTATCGTCATTCTTTTCTCCGTCAGGACAAACCATGTAAACATCGTTCTGCGCCCTGGCCATAGCTGCAAAATCCGTCTTGTCAGGCTCTTTTCCACGAACGTTTATGTTCGCCCACCAGTCCGTCATGGTGAAGCCCTTGAAGCCCCATTCCTCACGAAGTATCACTGTGTTAAGGTCAAAGTTTCCTGCTGTCCACAAGCCGTTTACTCTGCCATATGTGGTCATAACAGAGGAAGCTCCTCCCTCTTTTACCGCTATCTCAAAACCCTTTAGATATATCTCCCTGAGTGCTCTTTCCGATACCACCGAGTCGATAAAATGCCTGTTTGTCTCACGATTGTTCGCACAGAAGTGCTTTATCGTACCTGTCACCCCTGCACCAGCCATGCCCTTTAACTCAGCCGTCGCCATTTTGCCCGTAAGAAAAGGATCTTCCGAGAAATACTCAAAGTTTCTGCCGTTCAAAGGGTGTCTGTGAATGTTCATTCCAGGGCCAAGCAGACAATCCACCTTGTTAGCCGCCATTTCAAGCCCCATAAAAGTGAAAAGCTCACTTGTAAGCTTCTTGTTGAACGAAGAAGCTATCATAGTGCCGTTCGGCAGGCTGAAAGCCTTTGTGCCGCAGTCAAGTCTCATGCCCGACGGACCGTCCGAACAGCAGCCAGCAGGTATGCCAAAACCATTGAGATTTTCCGACACTCCCCCGAACGCCGAAGCCGTACCAGCAGTGACCCTAGGGCTTCCCATGCCCTCGCCCCTTATAATGCAGGAAAGGTCATAGTCTGAAAGCTGTGCAATAAATTCGTCCATTGTGTTCTTGCCGTTCTTAACGTCCCAAAGCTTTATGCCCTTGTCACCAGTGTATGCTATCTCTTTCGGAAGCTTCTCCAAACGCCTTGCACTTTCGTCTACCTCAGATACAGGCACAGCCTCTCTGCCAATGCTGAAAGCTCCGCCCTCGCAAACAGGCTTTATCCTCTCAAAACTCTCCACAGGAGCAAGCGACTGAGTGAGCCTTTCTGTTACCAGATCCTCACCCTGCTCAAAACTGCAAGCATATTCAGCACTTCTCACGTCACTGCCCACATAGAATTTATATTCCCCTGCTTCAAACACATAGCATGACTTGTTGCCCGTCACACCCGAATCGTCATAAGAAGCAAGCTTTGCAATATCTACCGCTATCTCAACCACCTGCTCTTCCTGTGGTACAAGCTCCCTGGTCTTTTCAAAGCCGCAAAACACTCTAGCCGCCTTTCCGAGCCTTCCCTGCGGAGCTTCGCAGTAGACCTCTATTACCTCTTTGCCCTTGTAAGAACCGATATTTTTCACCGATACAGAAAGCTTCACAGCTCCCTCTGTTATCTCAGCCTTTTCCGTCTTTATCTCAAACGCAGTGTAAGAAAGGCCAAATCCGAACGGATAAAGCACCTTTTCTTTAGCAAAAGTTTCAAAATAGCGATATCCCACATAAATATCCTCAGCGTAAATATCCCTGTTTTCCTCCCTGCCGAAATTAGCGTCCGAAGGGTAGTCCGACGCCTTGTATGCGATAGTGTCAGGAAGCTTTCCGCTTGGGCTGACCTTTCCTGTCAAAACGTCTGCTGTACCCTTTCCGCCTGTCATTCCCCCCTGCCAAACATAAAGCACAGCGTCAGGGGCAATTCTGTTTATGTCATTCATATCGATGATATTTCCCACGTTGAGAAGCAAAACAACTTTTTTGAAATGCTCCCTCACCACCGTGAGCATTTCTATCTCGTCATCGCTTAGCAAATAAGAGCCTGCCTCCAGCCTGTTGTCCTGCTCCTCGCCTGCCGTCCTGCCTATTATCACAATGGCAGTTTCACAGCTTTTTGCAGTTTCTTTGACAAGCCCCTCGTCAAGTGGCATCTCTTTCTGCGACCACGGCTCTCCGCCCCAGCCCTCGCCTAAGTCGAATGGGTTTTCCTTGTCCCATTTTCTGTATGTGTCAAGAAGCTTCTCATTGACCTTTATACCGTTATCAATAAGCCCGTCCAGAATGTTCACTACCTTAGTAACGTTCACCATTCCTCCCGAACCTGTTCCACTTTTATAATAATGAAACTGTATGCGTCCGAAAACAGCCACCTCTTTGTCTGTATCAAGAGGCAGAGCATTATTTTCATTTTTGAGCATAACGATTCCCTCAGAAACCATTTTCGCCGCAGTATCAAGATATTTGTTCCAATCAAGTATTCTTTCCATAGCTTTCACCTTTCCAAATTTTCTATTGAATTTCAAAGTGTATTATAGCACAACCCTCCCACCTATTCAATAAAGATACTATGAACAATGGGTTTACTTTTTATATAGCATATCCTGTCCTAAGGAAAAATATTGCACAATGTGTTTATTTGTGCTATAATGAGTATATGTGACTGTACCGCACGCTTTTTGTTCGGTGTTCCTTATTAAAAAAATTATTATCGGAGGGGTAAAAGTGGATAATATCGTCACTGTCGGCGGACACATAAACGCATCTATAAACTTTGCTATGCAGCAAAACTATGTCCCTGTCATAAGAAGTCTTGTAGTAAATAACAACTCAGAGGAGGCCCTTGAGAATATCGGACTTAAAATAACCTTTGAGCCTGAGTTTGCAAAGGAATTTACATATCATATCGGCTCTATCCCCGCAAAAAGTTCTGCCGAAATATCCCCCGTGAGGATATCTACCAACACAGATCTTCTTTTCTCTCTTACAGAAAAAATGGTGGGCAATATCACCATTGAGGTGCTTCAAAATGGTGAAAATATCTTCACCTATCAGAACACTATAGAGCTTCTCGCCTGCGATCAGTGGAGCGGTTTGAACATAATGCCTGAGATGATAGCCGCATTTGTTACGCCAAATCACCCTGCGCTCTCCCCAGTCATTCATGACGCTTCCACGTTCCTGAAAAAGTGGAAAGGCGACCCCTCTTTCACAGGCTATCAGACCAACAACCCAAACAACGTGAAGCTTCAAATGGCAGCAATTTTTGCCGCCATTGTTCAGCAGAAAATAGTCTACAACGATCCCCCTGCAAGCTATGAAGTCATAGGTCAGAGGATACGCCTGCCGCATAAGGTCTTGGAGCAAAAAATGGGCACTTGTCTTGACCTTGCGGTGCTTTATGCCGCCTGCCTTGAAGCGGTGGGACTTCACCCTCTGCTGTTTTTCATGACAGGTCACGCATTCTGCGGCTGTTGGCTTGAAAACGAAACTTTCGCAGATTGTTGCGTTGACGATGTTTCCGCCATTGAAAAGCGCATTGCAGAAAATGCCGAAGAAATGCTCCTTGTGGAGTGTACAGACTTTGTTGACAGCAATGTTCACGATGTCGAGCGTTTTGACCATGCCATGAAACACGGCAAAGACCATATAAGCAACATGGAATTTCAGTGCGTAATAGACATTATCCGCACCCGTGGAAGTGGCATAAGACCTATCCCACTGCGTCCCGAGCAAACCTATTCAGGTCTGCAGCTTGCAGAAGGATCCGACAAGCCAAAAGAGATTCTCGCCCCCTCCGAGCTTAACAGCTCGCTTCTTGGCAAAGTGGCAGAGGGCAACGATAAGCCCGTCACAAAAATGCGCATATGGGAAAGAAAGCTCCTTGATTTCAGCCTGCGAAATTCTCTTTTGAACTTCCGTGTCACAAAGAACACCATGCAGCTTATGACCGCAGACCTTGGAAAGCTTGAGGACGAGCTTGCAAGCGGAAGTGACTTCCGTATCATGGAAATACCTACCGAGTGGACAGTTTCCACTCGTGACGCAAAAATATTCGCTATCGAGAACGAAAAGGACCTTGTGACAAATATCGCCGAGAACGAGTTCAAAAACAACCGCATAAGAACGTTCCTTAATGAAGCCGACCTTGACGCCGCCCTTAAAAGCCTCTACCGCTCCGCAAAGGTGAGCATGGAGGAAAACGGCAGCAACACTCTCTTCCTCGCTCTGGGACTTCTCCGCTGGTATGAAAGCGACCTTTCCGAAAAGCCACGCTATGCCCCTTTGGTGCTTATCCCTATAGATATCGTCCGCAACACACGCAATAAGGGCTATATAATAAGGAGCAGACAGGAAGAAACTCAGATAAACGTCACGCTTCTTGAATATCTCCGCCAAGACCATGGCATCAGTATCACAGGTCTTGACCCTCTCCCACTTGACGAACACGGCATAGACCTGCCACTTGTTTTCAATACTATCCGTCAGGCGGTCATGGGCAAAAAGCGTTGGAACATCGAGGAATATGCCTTTATCGGTCTGTTCTCGTTCAGCCAGTTCGTAATGTGGAACGACCTTCGCAACCGCTCAGAGGAGATAAGCCAAAACAAGGTGGTGTCCAGCCTTATGGCTGGCTCTCTCACCTATGCCCCCGAGGATATAAGCATAACCCCTGAGAATATAGATTCCGACCTTGACCTTGAAAACATGGCAGTGCCAATGAGTGCAGACTCCTCACAGCTTGCCGCCATTGCCGCAGCAGGAAGTGGACAAAGCTTTGTCCTTCACGGCCCTCCGGGAACAGGAAAATCTCAGACTATCACAAATATGATAGCAAACGCACTCTATAATGATAAAAGCGTGCTGTTCGTTGCCGAAAAAATGGCAGCCCTCAACGTGGTGCAGAAACGTCTTGCAAACCTAGGGCTTGACCCGTTCTGCCTTGAACTCCACTCCAATAAAACAAACAAGACCACTGTCCTTGCAGAGCTTGACAAAGCCCTTGAAGTGGGCAAAATAAAATCTCCAGAGGAGTATTCAGCCGAAGCCGCAAGGCTCAAAGCTCAGAAAGCCCAGCTCAACGATACCATAACCGCACTTCACGAAAAGCGTAACTGTGGTGTGACCCTTTATGAAGCTATATCAGCCTATGAGCGCAGTATATCCGAAAAAGACAAAATATCAGTTTCAAAAGATATCTTCACAAACATAGCAAAGGAAACTCTCGACCGCTTCAGCGACCTTGTGCATAGATATTCAATAGCCATAGCCGAAACAGGCGACTTTGCCGATTTCCCACTTAAAGATATCGGCATTACATCATATTCTATGGAACAGCGTGACAAGTTCCACACCGAAGCCGCCGACCTTGCCCAAAAAGCCATCGCTTCCTCTCAGTGCGCACAAACTCTCGCACAGGCTTATAGCTACAGCGGCGACCTTGACAAGACAGCAGTAATAATGCTTTCTGACATATACAAAGCTTCCACCGCTGACGGTGAACTTCTTGACGGACTTCTCTGCGCACCTCACTATGATATCACCCTGCAAAAGATCAAAGATACTCTTGCCGTAGGAAAAGAGTATACCGCTCTCTGCACCGATATCCTCAGCCATTTTGAAAAAAGCATTTTTGACCTTCCTGCGTCAGAATCGAAAATGCTCTATAAGCAGGCAGAGCAAAGCTGGTTTTTGCCAAAAGCCATGAAGCTTGGAAAGCTCACAAAGGGAATAAAGCTCCACGCCAAAGACCCTGCTTCCGTTACAAAAGCAAACCTTGGTGAAATTCTCGATAAGCTTTGCACCATAAGCGAAAAGAAAGACTTCCTGCGAAGCCTGCCGTCAGATGTAACAGCGCTTCTCACAGGTATTTACATGAACGAGCAGACCGATTGGAATGCCCTTGAAAAAGCCGTTTCAAAAACCGACAGCATTATGAATGCCATTAAGCAGAAAGCGGGTGCTGACCCTGCACAAATGGCTCAGACTATCGGAAAAGCAAACTGCACTTCTGAAGGACAGGCTCTCTACTCGTTCCTTGAAAAGCTTTCAGCCTTTGAGGACAGCTTCTCAGCCAACATGACCGCCATAGAAGCAAGTGCAGATTGGCTTGACTTATCTGCAGAAAAGCTTAATACCTATGCCGAAAACGCCGATAAGCTTAGATACGCCGCCCAGTTCAACAGCGTTGACAAAGAGCTTTCAGACAACGGACTTTCAGGCGTCAGCGAAAGCTACCGCACAGGCAATGTTGACAGCGAAAACGTAGAAAAAGCATTCTCCTGCACGCTAAACTATCAGCTTGCACTTATGATAATAAACAGTGATAAACGTCTTAGCCAGTTCAGCAGTAACAGTGCAAACGACCTTATCACACAGTTCAAAGACACTCTCGATAAATTCTCACGCCTGACTATACAGGAGCTTTTGGCTCGTCTTTCCGCAAAAATACCTGCCCAAGGCTCAGCCTGCGCTTCCACCTCTGAAATGGGCATACTCAAACGTGCCATAAAGAGCAACGGCAGAATGATGTCACTTAGAAGCCTTTTCGATAAGATACCAAATCTTCTCCGCAAGCTCTGCCCTTGTATGCTCATGAGCCCCATATCAGTTGCACAGTATATAGACCCGTCATTCCCGAAATTCGACCTTGTTATCTTTGACGAAGCTTCACAGCTGCCAACAGCCGAAGCCGCAGGCACTATCGCAAGGGGCGAGAACGTTGTTATTGTGGGCGACCCTAAACAGCTCCCACCAACAAACTTCTTCTCCTCAAATCGGATAGACGAAGAAAACAGCGAAAAAGAAGACCTTGAAAGCCTCCTTGACGATTGCCTTGCTATCTCCATGCCGCAGCAGTATCTCAAATGGCATTATCGTTCACGCCACGAGAGCCTTATTGCCTACAGCAACATGAAATATTATGACAATAAGCTTCTCACATTTCCGTCCCATAACGACCTCATTTCAAAGGTGAGCATTATCCACCCCGAGGGTCACTATGACAAGGGCAGAACAAAGCAGAACAAGGCGGAAGCAAGAGCCGTTGTTGACGAGATAATAAGACGAATGAGCGATGAAAAGCTCCGCAATGACAGCATAGGTGTTGTAACATTCAGCTCCGTTCAGCAAAATCTCATTGACGATATGCTCTGCGAAGAGTGGGCAAACCACCCTGAGCTTGAAGAGCTTGACAGAAAGTCACCAGAGCCGGTCTTCATCAAAAACCTTGAAAACGTCCAGGGCGACGAACGTGACGTTATACTCTTCTCCGTCGGCTATGGTCCTGACGAAAAGGGACAAGTTTCAATGAACTTCGGCCCTCTCAACCGTGACGGCGGCTGGCGAAGACTTAATGTAGCAATATCCCGTGCAAGAAAAGCCATGATAGTCTACTCTGTCCTCCGTCCTGAGCAGATAGACCTTTCAAGAACACGTTCCGAGGGCGTTGCAGGACTTAAAGGCTTCCTGGAGTTTGCCGAGCGTGGAAAGCTTGCCGTAACAGCCCACAGCACCACAAAAAGCACAAGCGACAGCACTGTAACAGAGTGTATCGCAAAAGCCATAAAAGAGCTTGGCTATGGGGTAAAATGCAACATCGGAAGCTCCGAGTTCAAAGTTGATATCGGCATAATCGACCCTGACAACGAAAATGAGTATCTCTTGGGCATACTCCTTGATGGTGAAAACACTCTCCACAGCTCAACCGCACAGGATAGATTTATCCTACAGCCAAGCGTGCTTAACGGTCTTGGCTGGAATATCCTGAGAGTGTGGACGCTCGATTGGTTTGACGATAAGGACCGAGTGCTTAAAAACATAAAAGCCGCCATAGACAGCGCACCAAAGCATGAAGCCGAAACCGCTCCCCCCTCAAAGCCTGCCGTCTATTCCACATCGCAGTTTGAAAAAGAAGAAGCTTCCGCCCTCACATCAGCCTTTGCACAGCCCTATGTGACCGCAGATATTGGCATAATGGGTACATCTGATGACTTTTATAAGCCCGAAAACAAGCAGAAAATAAGGGAAACAGCCGAAAAGATGATCGCTGTCGAAGCACCAATAAGTGAGAAGCTTTTCATGAGAAAAGTTTTCACCGCATGGGGCATAACACGAAGCGGCTCAAGAGTGGAAAGCATCTTTGCCGATGCCGCACAAGGCGTTTCACCATTCGCCACAGCCGATGAAAACAGAGTTTTCCTTTGGAAAGAGGGGCAATCCCCTGAAAGCTATTCTATCTATCGCACAAGCGACGATACCAACAAGCGAAGCATGGAGGATATCCCCTCCGAGGAGATAATAAACGCCGTGAAAGAAGTGCTTTGCCAGCAGATAAGCCTTTCAGAAACCGACCTCGTAAGAGAAACAGCCAAGAAATTCGGCTACACAAGAGCCGTAGGAACAACGGAGAGCGTAATAAGCTACACCCTGAAAAAAGCTCTCACCGCAGGTCTTATCAAAAAATCAGAAAGCGGAAACATCTCCGCAAAATAATACGCAAACAAACCAAAACCACCGCCGAGAGCTTTCCTCCCAGCGGTGGTTTCTATTCATATCAGTATTTCCATTTCTCCGAACAAAGCTGCATCTCAACCATGTGCTTGTAGATACCGTTAGCCTTTTTAAGCGCCTCAGGCTCACTCTCATGTTAGCCTGCACCCTGAACGCTGCCTTGTGAGAACACATTAGCGCAGCGATATAAAACACCATTTCAAGAAGTGCAAAAGAACTTTTCTTTTTCTCTTTCATAACATGGTTATTTAAACTTGTCAAGTTTTTTTCTTAAAGCAGCTCAAAATCTTGTAATAATATCATTTTCATGATATAATTTTATCATATGAATAAACGACAGGAAATGATAAAATGAAAAACATAAACAAAACGATCGCCTTTGCAAAAAAAGAAACCGTACTGATAGTGGCAATGCTCTTAGCCGTTATATCTGCATTTTTCGTCACACCTGACAAAGCATATGCAAGTTATATCGACTTCCGAACACTTGGACTTCTGTTCTCTCTTATGACAGTGACCGAGGGCTGCAAAGGTCTTGGCATTTTTGAACGCAGTGCAAAATTTATCATAAGCAAAGTCAATACCGCATTTCAGCTTTCCATAGTGCTTGTGGGGCTTTGCTTCTTTTCAAGTATGTTCATAACAAATGACGTTTCACTTCTGACCTTTGTTCCCCTCACTCTCACCGCCCTCTCAACTCTCGGTGAATCAGGCAGCAAGCTTCTCATACCCATTGTCGTTCTGCAGACCATTGCCGCAAATCTTGGCAGTATGCTCACGCCTATAGGCAATCCCCAGAATCTATACCTTTTTGGTGTATCAGATATGAAGCTGGAAGATTTTCTTGTACTTATGCTTCCCTTTACTATTGTTGCAGGAGCGATGCTTTTTCTGTGGACGCTTGCATTGTGTAAAAAGTCAGGAAAACTGTCTGTCAAGACAGATATAACTGCTGAAAACTTCGATACATATTCGACTAAAGACAAGACAAAGCTTTCAGGATACGTCCTGCTTTTTGTCCTTTGCCTGCTTACAGTTGCAAGGCTTATCCCATGGCAGATAACAGCCCTCTGCGCACTTGCTTTCTCTGCCATTGCTGACAGAAACGTTCTTAAAACAGTTGATTACTCACTGCTTCTTACATTCTGCGGATTTTTCATCTTTATCGGAAATATGGGCAGAGTAGAGATTTTCCGCAGTGTACTCAGCAGCATAATAAACGGTCACGAGCTTTTTATTGCCGTTGCCGCAAGTCAGATAATAAGCAACGTTCCATGCGCTATACTCCTTTCAGGCTTCACCAACAAGCTGAACGCACTTATAATAGGAACGAACATAGGCGGCCTTGGCACTCTTATCGCCTCCATGGCAAGCCTTATATCCTACAAGCAGATATGCCGCAGCCACCCCCATATCAAAGGCAGATATTTCGCATATTTCACAGCCGCAAACATCGCTTTTCTCGCTGTAATGGCTCTGACTGTAAAGATCGCATACTGAAATAAGTTTTCTATACCCTGCCCACTTTATCTGCATAACATTTTCGCTAAATGCCCACACTATCAGCAGGAGGTGTTTTTATGCTTGAATTTTTTGCAGGAACGCTGGTAGGCGGTTTTGTGGGCGTTGTGACAATGTGCCTTTGTATCACCGCAGGCGAAAGCGACCGTCATGATGAACGATGATGTTTTACACAGGTAAACTTCGTGATTTTCACCAAAAAAGCTGCCGCAAAATTTCCCTTTGCGGTGGCTTTTTTTATGCCTGTCCGTATTGACAAATACTCCGCTTTGTACTATAATAGTATCATTGTACTTTAGCAAGTAAAAACGCAAAAGCATAAAAGCTTTAAAGCGACACATGAAGTAAAAGGAGTGTATTGGATTGACAGCAAGGTGGATAGTATTGGTATTATACCTTGCACTTATGATAGGCATAGGTGTTTATTACCGCAGAAAATCGGCAAGCGTCAATGATTTTGTACTGGGAGGACGAGGTCTTGGAGCATGGTTCACAGCCTTTGCATACGGAACTTCATACTTCTCGGCAGTAATTTTTGTAGGCTACGCAGGAAAATTCGGCTGGAATTACGGTGTGGCTTCCACATGGGTAGGAATTGGAAACGCCGTCATAGGCTCATGGCTTGCATGGAAAGTTTTGGGCAGACGTACAAGGATAATGTCAAAGCATCTTGAGGCAAAGACCATGCCTGAGTATTTTGAAAAGAGATACAACAGCAAGCCTTTGAAGATAGTTTCGGCACTTATCGTGTTCGTATTCCTTATCCCTTATACGGCTTCGGTCTACAACGGCTTGTCAAGACTTTTTGAGAAGGGCTTTGGTATTCCTTACAAATATTGTATAATCGGCATGGCAGTTTTCACTGCGGTGTATGTTATCATGGGCGGCTACAAGGCTACAGCACTGAACGATTTTATTCAGGGAATAGTAATGCTTGTAGGCATTGCGGCGGTAGTTCTTGCAGTGCTTGGCGAAAACGGTGGCCTTGGAAATTCTCTTGACCTGCTTGGTGATATTCCTGACGCAAATGGCGACAAGGGTGCATATTCGTCACTATTCGGCCCTGACCCTATAAACCTTGCAGGCGTTGTTATTCTTACATCTCTCGGCACATGGGGACTTCCGCAAATGGTGCAGAAATTCTATGCAATAAAAGACGACAAGGCTATCAAGACAGGAACTATAGTATCCACATTCTTTGCAGTAGTGGTAGCAGGCGGCTGTTACTTCCTTGGTGGCTTCGGCAGACTTTTTGTCAAGAGCGCTGACGGACTTCCAGAGGGCGGTTTTGACGGAATAGTTCCGACTATGATGGAAAAGCTTCCTTCACTGCTTTTCGGACTTGTTATCGTTCTTGTGCTTTCGGCTTCAATGTCAACACTTTCATCGCTTGTGCTTACATCAAGCTCCACTTTGACGATCGACCTTATCAAGCCTATAATGAAAGAAAAAATGGACGAGAAAAAACAGCTTATCACAATGAGAATTTTCATTGCCGTATTTCTTATCATCTCAGTTGTGCTTGCAATAATCACTCTTGAAAATCCACAGACAGTAATTTCAACTCTCATGTCTATCTCATGGGGCGCACTTGCAGGAGCATTTCTTGCGCCGTTTATGTACGGACTTTTCTGGAAGGGCGTAACAAAGGCGGCCTGCATGGCAAGCTTTATCGCAGGAGTAGGCATAACAGTAATACACATGGCATACTACACCCTTGCAGGACACACAGGAACACTTTGGGGCATAAACCTTGCCTCGCCTATCAACGCAGGCGCATTTGCAATGCTTTTCGGACTTGTTCTTGTACCTATCGTTAGCCTTATCACAAGGCAGAGCGACGCTGACAAGGCTCATGCTGAAAAGGTGTTCGAGTGCTATAATGACAGCGAAATATGATTTCACATCGCTTACATAATTGAAACGCAGACAGGGACGGACTTTGTTCGTTCCTGTTTTTTTGTGCGGATAATGCAAATGATATAGTGAGCGAAACGACAAAACAAGCGGGCGAACGGTGTTCGCCCCTACGATTTTGTTGCCGTGGGTTTTAGCCTTTTTTATTCAATTTTCAAGTTGCATTCGGAGTATGACACTGGGTATTATGCCCTAGGTTTTGTATACACAAAATATCACAATGCACGCCCACGTCCTGATACAAGTACTCTACAGCCTGTTCCAGAATCTCTCATCGTATTCACTAAGTCACAGGGCTTGTACGTGCCCGCAAGTATCTAAGACGCCTTCTACTTATCCCTGAAAAATGCTCTTTTTGTTGCATAAAAAATGCAACAATTAATGGATTATTGCCAAATTAAATCATAAATCATTTGTTTGCACAAATTGACCACATGAATTTTGTATAATATCCACTGTAGGGGCGAACAGTGTTCGCCCGTTTTCCTACCTGAACTAACTTTGGGGGGTACACATTATTAATGTGTATACAGACAGCAAAAAGTTCCATAAAACACCGTTCAACACCTGAACGCATTTTATGGAACTCTTTTCAGATTATAAATTTCTTCGCCTTGTTTACAATACAGCGGTCGTTTTCGTAAGACAGGACCTGTCCTGCCCTGCCTATCTCGACCCAGCGTATGTCTGCGATCTCCTCTTCCTGAGGAGTGTAGTCGGTGTTCTTTGCTTTGCCGATAAAGTAGACAACGATCTTCTGCGTGTCCTTCCTTGGTGAATAGGACACTATCTCCCGAAACGTGGTATCAAGATTTACGTCTATCCCCGTTTCCTCCATGATCTCACGCTTGGCAGTTTCTTCCTCTGTTTCATCGCCTTCAACGTGACCCTTTGGGAATGACCAATGACCGCTGTTGATATGCTTTATCAGCAGTATCTCGGTGTTGCCGTGATACTTTCTGTAAACGATAGCACCGCAGGATTTTTCATGCAGCATCATTTTTCCTTTCCGGAGCTTAGCCCCAATATTTACTCATTGATTTAATTATATCACAACAGCCCTCATTTGTCTATACCCTTTAATAAATATACTCCCATTTTGTGCATATTCCACAAATCAGGTAAAATAAAAAAAGCCGTGCAAAAGCACAGCTTTTTGAAACAGTCAAAGATTATTCCTCAACCTTGTTCTCGATATACTTAACAATATCGCCAACAGTCTTGATGTTCTCGACCTCTTCATCAGGGATCTCTACATCAAAGCTCTCCTCGATGCTCATTACAAGGTCAACTACGTCCAGTGAGTCAGCGCCGAGATCCTCTGTGATAGAAGCCTCCATAGTTACTGCGTCCTCTTCAACATCGAGCTGCTCTACGATAATGTCCTTGATCTTATCAAATACCATTACTTTACCTCCATTCTGTACTTTACTGGGTCTGCCGCTCAGCGCAGCATTTATGTCAGCCGCCGCCGCTCATAAGTCGGCAAATCATTCGGCATGATCATCAAAAAAACTCATTCCTGCGAACTTTCCTCAAACTCGCCCACAGTTCTAAACTTATTATAACGCCCCTCAAGCAATTCGTCAAGACCTTTTTGCAATTTTCTTTTCAAAGCTCCCTCAATATAGTCAGAGATATTCTCCGCAGTGAGCTGTGGGTCGTTATGTGCGCCGCCGTCGGCTTCGGAAATTATATGGTCGCACACGCCAAGTCTTGTAAGATCCTCGGCGGTTATCTTCATTATATCGCAGGCTTCACGCTCCCTTGTGGAATCCTTCCACAGGATACTTGCAAAGCCTCTCGGTGATATTACCGAATAGATAGCGTTTTCAAGCATTGCAAGCTCATCGCACACTGCAAGAGCCAGCGCTCCTCCCGAGCCGCCTTCTCCGAGTATTATGGAGATAACAGGAGTCTTGAGGGTCATGAACTCCATGATGTTTTTGGCTATCGCTTCGCCCTGACCACGCTTCTCAGCTTCTACGCCGCAGAATGCGCCTGCTGTATCTACAAGGCATATAACAGGTCTATGGAACTTCTCAGCCTGCCTTGCAAGCCTGAGAGCCTTTCTATAGCCCTCAGGGTGGGGCATACCGAAATTGCACTTCTGATTTTCTGCAAGATCTCTGCCCTTTACCTCTGCGATAACTGTAACAGGTATGCCCTTAAAATAGGCTATGCCGCCCATAACAGCACCGTCATCACCAAAAAGTCTGTCTCCGTGCATCTCAAAGAAATCGTCGAATATAAGAGGGATATAGTCCTTGGCAGTAGGTCTGCCCTTGTGTCTGATTATATCAAGTCTTTGACAAGCTGTCAGCTCACTCATTTGAGGACACCTCCTTTGCTGGCTTATGAAGTCTGAGTATATGAGCGAGAACTCTTCTCATTTTCTTTCGCTCAACTATCATATCAACAAAGCCGTTTTCAAGCATGAACTCGGCAGACTGGAAATCGTCAGGGAGTTTCTGCTTGATAGTACCCTCTATAACACGTCTGCCTGCAAATCCGATAAGCACCTTTGGCTCAGCGATTATGATATCGCCCAGTGACGCAAAGGAAGCTGTTACTCCGCCTGTGGTAGGGTCTGTCATAACTGCGATATAAAGCAGACCTGCTTGATTATGTCTAGCCACAGCACCGCTTGTTTTCGCCATTTGCATAAGGGAAACTATACCCTCCTGCATTCTTGCTCCGCCTGAAGCTGTGAATGCGATAACAGGGAGCTTATTTGCGGTGGCGTATTCGATAGCTCGTGTTATCTTTTCGCCCACAACGCTGCCCATGGAAGCCATAATATAGTTGGAATCCATAACGATTATAACTATCTTCTCGCCTCTTATGGCAGCCTTTCCTGTGATAACGGCGTCTTTAAGACCGGTCTTTTCTCTCAAAGCCTGCTGTTTTGCTTCATAGTCAGGGAAATCTATAGGATTTTTTGATACCATATCCTTATCAAATTCCTCAAAGCTACCCTTATCTATGGTGATATCAAGACGTTCTTTTGCGGTAAGTCTTGAATGATAGTTACAGTGAGGACAAACCTTGCCGTTTGCCTGAAACTCCTCCATAAAAGTGACGTTTCTGCATCTTGGACACTTGAAAAGCAGACCCTTTGGGATATCGGTCTTTTTCTTGTCATCGTCCGCCTTATCGCCGTTAAATCTTACTTTAACGACAGAAAACAGATCTTCAAGCATTATTCCTTACTCCTCTCATCTGCCAAAATGTCGGTACGGTTAAGAAAACCGTTATCGTAATTGCCCTCTAAAAACTCCGGGCGTCTTATAAGCTTGAGCTGGAAATCAACATTGGTTGCAACACCGTCCACGATAAACTCAGACAGCGCCCATGTCATTTTTGCAATAGCTTCTTCTCTATTCTTACCGTGAACGATGAGCTTGCCTATCATGGAATCGTAATAAGGCGGTATCTCATAGCCCTGATAAACTGCGGTATCTACTCTTATTCCAGGACCTCCGGGGATAAAGAGCGACTTTATCCTGCCCGGTGACGGTCTGAAATCAAGAAGCGGATTTTCCGCATTTATACGGCACTCTATTGCATGACCTGTCAGCTTTATATCCTCCTGCTTTATAGACAATCTCTGTCCTGATGCGATAAGGAGCTGTTGCTTTACAAGGTCAACGCCTGTGACGGCCTCTGTGATAGGGTGTTCCACCTGTATACGGGTGTTCATTTCCATGAAATAGAACTCGCCGTTTTTATCCACGAGGAACTCAATAGTGCCTGCGTTCCTATAGCCGCAGACCTTAGCGGCTGTACAAGCGGCTTTGCCCATTTTCGCACGAAGCTCCTCATTCATAAAGCTTGCAGGGGAAGGGGCTTCCTCGAGGACTTTCTGATTTCTTCTCTGCATGGAGCAGTCACGCTCGCCCAGATAGATAACGTCGCCGTAATTATCCGCAAGTATCTGTATCTCGATATGCTTAGGGTCTTCTATGAATTTCTCGATATAGATCTCGTCATTGCCGAAGCAGGCAAGAGCTTCCTGCTTTGCGGCGGTCATCTGCGCTTCAAGCTCGTCGTCGGAGTGAACGATCCTTATGCCACGTCCTCCGCCGCCTGCTGAAGCCTTTACCATAACAGGGTAGCCAAGATCTCTTGCAAGGGTATGCGCCGCATGGATATTGGAGATAGCGCCGTCTGAACCCATTATAACAGGCACGCCTGCTTCTTTCATTGTTTCCTTTGCCTGCGCTTTATCGCCAAGCATTTCAATAGACTCGGCTCTTGGTCCTATGAAAGTTATGCCGCACTTTTCGCACATTCTCGCAAAGGACGGATTTTCAGACAGAAAGCCAAAGCCCGGGTGGATAGCGTCTGCACCTGTTATCTCGCAGGCGGAGATTATCGCCCTGACATTAAGATAACTGTCCTTGCTTGGTGCAGGACCTATGCAAACTGCCTCGTCTGCTATCTGAGCGTGGAGAGCGTTTCTGTCGGCGGTTGAATATACCGCAACAGTATGTATGCCAAGCTCTCGGCAGGCTCTTATAATGCGGACAGCGATCTCGCCTCTGTTCGCTATCAATACTTTTTTGAACATATTATGCCTCACTAATTATGACTAGAATAAGAGATACCTTACTTTATCGCAAAAGTTATCTCAGCGGAAACAGCCTTCTTGCCGTTTACAGAAGCAAGTGCCTTTCCAACACCGATAGGACCCTTGACTTTGATTATCTCCACCTCGATATCCAGCTTATCACCAGGCACTACCTGCTGACGGAACTTACAGTTGTTTATGCCGCCGAACAGACCTATCTTGCCCTTGTTCTCAGGAAGTGAAAGCAGTGCAACTGCACCTGCCTGCGCACACATCTCTACCATAAGTACACCCGGAGTAACAGGATAGTTCGGAAAATGTCCCTTGAACCAAAAGTCCTCAGCCTTTATATACTTTGTAGCCTTTACACGCTTGCCCACTTCAAGCTCGTTTACCTCGTCGATAAGCAGAAAAGGGTCACGGTGAGGGATTATTTCCATGATCTGCTCTTTATTCAAAACAACTGCCATTGTCTTTCCTCCAAATCAGTTTAGTCAAGTATCATTATGGTCTGATCGAACTCAACAGCGTCGCCGCTGTTTACGCATATCTCTCTTACCACGCCGTCAAATTCGCTCTGTACTTCGCTCATTACCTTCATGGACTCGATAATGAAGATAGTGTCGCCCTTCTTTATCTTGTCGCCAACGCTTACGAACGGCTTTGAATCAGGTGACGGAGCGGCATAGAATGTTCCCACGATAGGGGCTTTAACTGCCTTGCCGCCTGTTACCGGCGCTGATGTTGCCGACGCTTCTGGTGTTGTCTGGGCAGCAGGTGAAGCTGTGCCTACAGCCATTGGCATAGGCATTCCCATTGGTGCAGGAGGAGGGCATTTCTTACCCTTTACTGTTATCACCTTGTCGCCGTCAGCTATTGTTATCTCACCGAGGTCTTTATTCTTCACGATATCGGCAAGCTTCTCTATTGTTTCAAGGTCAAACTGACCATAAATTTTTTCGCTCATATCAGTTTCTCCTTATCAGTCGCACTTCTTGATACAGATAGTAGCGTTATGTCCGCCAAAGCCCAGAGAGTTTGAAAGTGCTGCATAGACAGGCATTTCTCTGTTGCCCTCAACGCAGTAGTCAAGGTCGCACTCAGGGTCAGGAGTGGTGTAGTTTATCGTCTTATGAACAAAGTCGTTCTGTACAGAAAGTGCAGTAACGATAGCTTCCATGCCGCCTGCCGCACCAAGAAGGTGACCTGTCATAGACTTTGTGGAGTTTATGACCGTCTTTCTTGCGGCTTCTTCGCCAAGAGCAAGCTTGATAGCTGTTGTTTCATACTTATCGTTAAGACCTGTTGATGTGCCGTGAGCGTTGATGTAGTTCACCTGCTCAGGCTTCAGACCTGCTTCTTCATAGGCATACTTCATTGCATGAGCGGCAGCCTCACCTGTTGGTGATGGGCTTGTCATGTGATAAGCGTCGCCTGTTGCGCCATAGCCTGCTATTTCAGCTATGATATTTGCACCTCTTGCTTTAGCGTGCTCATACTCCTCAAGGCAAAGTATGCCTGCACCCTCGCCAAGGACAAAGCCCTGTCTGTTCAGGTCGAATGGAGTTGAAGCCTTGTCAAGCTCTGTTGCCTTTGAGAGAGCCTTCATATTGTTGAAGCCGCTGAGTGCGAAATGAGAGATACAAGCCTCTGAGCCACCGCAAAGGCAAACGTCAAGATAGCCGTCCTTTATTTTTCTGAAAGCTTCGCCGATAGCGTGAGTACCTGAAGCGCAAGCTGTGGTGGTACAGAAATTATCGCCCTTAAAGCCTGTATGCATTGCAACAGTACCAGCCGCCATATTGCCTATCATCATAGGGATAAAGAAAACTGATACCTTATCAGGCTTTTCGTTGAACTTTGTTACTTCCTTTTCGGTCATGTTAAGACCGCCGATACCAACACCGATTATAACGCCTGCTTTGAAAGGATCAACGTCCTTGAAATCAGAGCCGGCCATTTTAAGAGCCTGCTTTGCAGAGCAAACAGCGAACTGAGTAAATCTATCCATTCTCTTTGCTTCTTTTTTATCTATATACTCAGTGCAGTCAAAATCCTTGACAGCGCCGACTATCTTTACAGGAAAATTTTCGGTATCAAACTGGTCAACATAAGACAGGCCGTTCTTGTTAGCCTTGATATTAGCCCAAAATTCCTCTACGTTCTTGCCAAGAGGGTTTACTGTACCCATACCTGTGATAACAACTCTTCTCATTTAAACACTCCTTAGTATCATTTAAAACATATCAAATCTACATTCCGTAAAACAAATCTACATGACGTAAGATGCCCGTCACGGCGAGTGACTACATCATAAGTCCGCCGCTTATTTCTATTACCTGTCCTGTAACGTAGCTTGCGTCCTTGGAAGCAAGGAAGGATACAACGCCTGCTATCTCGTCAACTTCGCCGTAACGCTTCATTGCTATCTGATTTATCATAGCCTGCTTCTGAGCGTCTGTGAGCTTGTCTGTCATAGGGGTCTTGATAAATCCAGGGGCAACTGCATTGCAGGTGATACCTCTTGAGCCAAGCTCCTTTGCAACTGTCTTTGTCATGCCGACGATAGCCGCCTTTGTTGCGGAATAATTTATCTGTCCAGGGTTGCCGTAAAGTCCTGCAACGGAAGCAAGATTTATTATCTTGCCTGACTTCTGTCGCATCATAACGCTGCCCACAAATTTTGACATATTGAACACGCTCTTCTGGTTTACAGCAACTACCATATCGTACTGCTCCTCGCTCATACGAGCCATAAGACCGTCACGAGTGATTCCTGCGTTGTTTACGAGAACGTCGATAGTGCCGAAACGAGCCTTTACTGCTTTGACTGTTTCCTCTACCTGTGCATAGCTTGAAACGTCGCAGATGAACTTTTCACACTCTACGCCCTCTGCCTTTATCTTATCCATTATATCGTTATCTTCAAACATTGCCTCAGAGATGTCGTTGAGAGCAATATTATAGCCGTCCTTTGCAAGTCTGAGTGCTATTGCTGCACCTATTCCTCTTGCAGAACCTGTTATCAATGCTGTTGCCATTTTATCTTCCTCCGTCTTTTACTTGCCGAGAAGCTTTTCTGCTTCTGTGAACATTTCCTCTATCATATCCTTTGCAGGCTCGACCTTCTTTACCATGCCTGCGATAGCTCCGCAGAGGAAAGAACCCTCCTCAAGGTTGCCGTCCTGAACGGCTTTTCTCAGTGAACCGAGGGTTATCTCTTCAAACTCCTCAGGTGTGATAGTGCCGTTTGCTTCGCCGCTTGCAAGCTTCTTTGAGAACTTTGTCTTAACGTTTCTGCATGGGTGACCTGTATATCTGCCTGTTACGATACTGTCTGTATCCTTAGCCTTTACAACAAGCTCCTTATAAACAGGGTTTATCTGACACTCCTCTGCGGCAAGGAAACGTGTGCCGAGCTGTACGCCCTCTGCGCCAAGCATGAATGAAGCGGCTATTCCTCTGCCGTCTGCTATTCCGCCTGCGGCGATAACAGGTATCTCAACTGCGTCAACTACCTGTGGTACAAGACACATCGTTGTGTTCTCACCGATATGTCCGCCTGACTCTGTTCCCTCTGCAATAACAGCGTCAGCGCCTGCTCTTTCCATTCTCTTTGCAAGAGCAACTGACGGAACGACAGGTATCACCTTTATGCCTGCTTCTTTCCAAGCAGCCATATACTTGCCTGGGTTGCCTGCACCTGTTGTTACGACAGGTACGCCCTCGTCTATAACGAGCTGAGCGAGGTCGTCGGCATTAGGGCTCATGAGCATGATATTAACACCGAAAGGCTTGCCGTTTACAGCCGCCTTTGTCTGTCTTATCTGATCTCTCAGGTAGTCGATAGGTGCAGAGCCGCCTGCGATTATGCCAAGTCCGCCTGCGTTTGAAACTGCGGAAGCGAGAGTATGCTCAGCTATCCAAGCCATACCGCCCTGAAAGATAGGGTATTTTATACCCAAAAGTTCAGTTATTCTTGTCTTTGTAGTAGTCATAGTAGTTCTCCTTATTGTCAAAAGCAAATTTTATGCCATAATACATAATAACAATTTATTATGTACCGAATATAAACTGTATATTGATCATCAATACTCGAAAACAGCCGCACCATAAGTAAGTCCACCGCCGAAGCCTACTAGACAAACCTTGTCGCCTCTTTTTATCCTGCCTTCTGCAACTGCGTCGCAAAATGCGATAGGGATAGATGCGGAAGATGTATTTCCATAGCGGTCGATATATACCGGGAACTTGTCCATTGAAACGCCAAGGTGCTTTGCGGCAGTTTCTATTATTCTTATATTTGCCTGATGCGGCACTATCCAATCAAGGTCATCAGGGGAAATTTCTATCTTTGCACAAGCCTGCTCAACTGCATTTGGAAGTGCCTTTGTAGCAAACTTATAGACCTCTTTGCCGTCCTGCTTGAAGAAATAATCCTTTGTTTCAGGCATATCCATATCAAATTCCTCGCTATTAGTTCTGAAAGCGTTCTCAGACTTCAAAGCACGGGAAGCAAGATACTTTGCACCGTTTCCGTCTGCGCCAAGGAAACTTGAATATGTAGTATCCTCTGCTGTTTCAAGGACGAAAGCGGCTGCGCCGTCACCGAAAAGCACGCAGGAAGAACGGTCGGTATAGTCAACGAATTTTGAAAGCTCCTCAGAGGCCACCAAAAGAACGGTCTTTATTCCGTCGCCTGTCTGGAGATATCTCTTTGCAGTATCAAAGCCGTAAACAAAGCCTGCACAAGCAGCGTTAAGGTCAAATGCGATACAGCCTATCGCGCCTATCTCTCTCTGGATAAGGCAGGAAAGTGACGGAGTGAAATAATCCCCTGTTACTGTTGTGGCAATAATAAGGTCGATATCCTCTGCCTTTACTCCTGCGTCAGCCATTGCAGCCTTTGCCGCCATTGCTCCAAGATAGTATGTAGGCTCGCCATTTGTGATGTGTCTTTGCTTGATGCCTGTTCTCTGAGTTATCCACTCGTCGCTTGTTTCAACGATCTTTGTGAAATCCTCGTTTGTTGCGACCATTTCAGGCACATATTTGCCTATGCCCTTGATCTTTACGCCTGTTACTTTACTTCCCACTGATTTTTCCTCCTGAAAATTCTATATTATATATTGTATATTTCCGCAATTTGTGCTATAATGTTCTTGTTCCTATGGAGCAAGTCAAAATACATTATATCAAAATATAATTAGTTAATTTTTTAACTATATAACACATATCATAACATTATAATTATAAACTGTTTTTTTAGATACGTCAATAACAAATTATGAACAACTCTTGATGAATTTAAACATTTAGAGAATTTTTCACAAGTTTTAGGGCGTTAGTTAATATTATGTGTCTATTTTTGAAAATATCTTGCAAAAATTAAATCATAAAACAATAATTGAGCGTAGATAACTTTCAGAAATTTACATATATGAGATAAGGCGGCTTTGATATTATCAGGCGGCTATGTATAAATTTAACCACAAAGGAGTAAAATTTTATGTCAAAAAATATTTTTTTGTTTTCAGGTCAGGGCTCACAGTATGTAGGAATGGCTAAGGAGCTTTGCGAAAAGTATGATGCTGCAAATGCGGTTTTCGACACAGCGGAAAAGGTGCTGGGATATGACCTGAGAGCGGTAACATTTGACGGCCCTGACTCTGAGCTTAACAAGACAGTGAACTCACAGCCTGCTATAATGGCTTGCTCGCTTGCCGCTTTTGAGGCCGCAAAGGCTGAGGGCATCACATTTGACGGCGTAGCAGGTCACTCACTGGGCGAATATGCTGCTATGGTAGCCGCAGGTGTTGTGACGATAGAGGACGGCTTCAAGCTCATCAAGGCGAGAGCGGCTGCAATGCAGAAAGCCGCAGAGGCTAACAGTGGCTCAATGTATGCTATAATCGGTCTGCCTGCTGAAGAGGTCGAGAAGATATGCGAGGAAACAGAGGGATATGTTGTTCCTGTAAACTACAACTCAGCCGTTCAGACAGTTATCGCTGGTGATACTGCGGCTTGCGAGGCGGCTGCGGCAAAGTTTTCGGAGATGAAGAAAAAGGCTATAAAGCTCAATGTTGCGTCTGCTTTCCACTCAAAGCTCATGCAGAGTGCGGCTGATGAATTTATTGAAACTGCAAAGACAGTTGAGTTCAAGACTGCAAACGTTGATTTCTACTCAAACGTTCTTGGAACAAAGCTTGAAGACTTTTCTGCTATGCCTGATATGCTTGCCAAGCACATCGTTTCACCAGTTAAGTTCACTTCTGAGCTTGCAGAAATGGAAAAGGCAGGCTATGAGAACTTTATCGAGCTTGGCCCTAACAAGGTGCTTACGGGTCTTGTAAAGAAAACTCTCAAGGGCAAGAACGCTGTGAACATTGAGAACAATTCCACAATGGAAAAGGCTCTTGCTTCTCTGAGCTAAAATATCGAGGGGAGAAAAATGAAAAAGGCTATGAAAAGGGCTTTGCTGTTGGCATTGGCGGTGGCAATGCTTGTTTGTCTGAGTGCCTGTGGAAAATGTGCGTGGAAGATAAAGATAAACGGCAAGGATATACAGATACCATGCACTCTGGACGATATTGGCGAGGAATATGAATACACGCTGGATTATCCTTTTTCGGGAAACTCAAACGGCAAGGGGATATTCTCGGTGGCGCTTACGCAGGACGGCAGTATAATAGGCACTGTTAAGGTAGAAGCGGACAATGTTGACAATATTGACAGGAAGTCGAAGATACGTCAGATAAGTGCGGCGCAAAGCAGTTCCGATAAAAAAGGAATGAGCATTGCAGGGGTAAAATGCGGTGATGACAAGACGGAAGTCAAAAAAGTTTTCGGCGAGCCTGACAGTCCTGACGCAGACGCATGGAAATACAAGAAAAGGGGCTTTTTGGCGACTTTCTTTTTTGATGATGACGGCAAGGTGACAATGCTGAGCATATCAGACATTGATGATGAAGATACCTGATAAAAGGCGGTGTATAAAATGAAACGCAATGACTACATATCATGGGACGAATATTTTATGGGCATTTCACTGCTATCTGCACAGAGGAGCAAGGATTCTCACACGCAGGTAGGGGCGTGCATAGTTTCTCAGGACAACAAGATATTGTCAGTAGGCTACAACGGTATGCCTACCGGGTGTTCTGATGATGAGATGCCGTGGGACAGGAACGGAGAGTTTCTTGACACGAAATATCCATTTGTGTGTCATGCCGAGCTTAACGCCATTCTCAACCATGCGGCAGGAAGCTTACAGAATGCCAAGATATATGTTTCACTTTTTCCATGCAACGAATGTGCAAAGGCTATCATTCAAAGCGGCATAAAGGAAGTCGTTTACTGGGAGGACAAATACGCCGACACTGACGGAGTTAAGGCTTCTAAGAAAATGTTTGAGCTGACGGGGGTAAAGATACGCAGGTATGTGCCTACTAACCGTGAGATAACTATAAGGCTGTAAAAGGCAATTATCCTGCCGAAACAGTTTCAGGCGACAATGCGGGCGAACACTGTTCGCCCCTACTGTACATTGTGCGGTTATTAAGGTTTGTGCAATAAATTGCAAGTTGCCCCTACAGATATACATTATGATATACAGAAATTTTTTATAAGAAGGAATGTAAAATGTCAAGAAAATACGCTATACTTGGAGAAACGCTTAAACACACTATGTCGCCTCCTATTCACGCTAGGCTTTTTGAGCTGAAAGGACGTGAGTACGAGTACGAGATACTGGAGGTAAAGCCTGAGGAGCTTAAAGACAAGGCGGAGTATCTTAATTCTCTTAACGGCTACAACATCACTATTCCCCACAAGATAGGCATTATCGACTACACTGATGAGCTTGACCAGTCGGCAAAGCGTTATCACTCTGTAAACTGCGTTGACAACAAAAACGGCAGGCACGTTGGTTACAACACTGACTGCGACGGCTTTCTCAGAACTGTTCGTGCAATGAATATCGACTTCACAGGAAAGATACTGCTTATAGGCTGCGGCGGAGTAGGCAGAATGATGGCAATTGAGGCGGCTCTTGCCGGGGCTGACCTTTATATTGCGGTACTGGAGAGCGATATGCCTTTGGCTAAGCAGGTAGAGAAAGAGATAAAGGCTATGAAGTCTGATGCTAGGATAACTATTGTTCTAAACACTGAGATACCGACCGACGTTCACTACGAGCTGCTTATGAACGCTTGCCCTGTGGGAATGTATCCTAAGACAAACGCCTGCCCTGTTCCTGATGAAGTAATCGAGGCGAGCGGTGCGGTATTTGACGTTATATACAACCCTCGTGAGACTTTGCTCATGCAGAAAGCCAAGGCTATGGGCAAGAACGCTGTCGGAGGCATGGCAATGCTGGTTTGGCAGGCGGTTTCCGCTCATGAGATATGGGACGGTGACGAATACACAGACGAGGAAGTTCAGTCTATCATAGACGAAATGGAGATCGCTGTGGAGAAGGATTTTAAGTAACTTGCGATACTGACATATGAAAATGTCAAAAACAAGGCTTATCGAGTAAAAACACTGTGCGCTAGGAGAAACGGGCGAACGCTGTTCGCCCCTACATGAAACACGGTGTTTGCTTGATTGCAGAGATGACAGACAAACAGTGACAGCGGGCGACCAGAGGTCGCCCCTACATTAGTTTGGCAAAATACATTATAATACATTATAATAAGGATAGTAACTATGAAACCAATATTTTTGTGCGGCTTTATGGGCTGCGGAAAATCTACTGTGGGAAAGATCTTGGCGAAAAAAATGGGCTGTCAGTGCGTTGACCTTGACAAGTATATCGAAAATACGGCAGGAATGAGCATATCTGAAATATTCGACAAATACGGTGAGGAGCATTTCAGGAAGCTTGAAACCGAGGCTCTTGCAGCATTTGCTGACATTGGCGGCGTTGTTGCAACAGGTGGCGGAGCGTTGCTTTCGGAGGAGAACGGCAAGGTGGCTAAAAGATCGGGCATGGTGGTCTTTATCGACACATATTTCAACACCTGCTACGGACGCATAAAAAACGACCCTAACAGACCTATCGCTTACAACTCCACCAGAGAACAGCTTTTAGAGCGGTTTGATTATCGAAGGCCTTTATATCTTGCCCACTCACACTATGTCATAAGCGGTGGTTATCCGCCTATCGTCATCGCTTCTAAGATACAAAAGCTTTACAAGAGATTTGATTTCGGGCAGGGCTGATTTAGCTCTTTCCTGCAGGCTCGACCTTCATGCCCACTGTTTTCGAGCTTATCGCAAACCATGGGAGCCTTAAGCTTATGCCCGTTTATCTTGCATTTTTCTTCATACTTCTGCTTGTGATGATATCAAAAACGGAAAAGCTTTGTCATAATAAATAGTACGGCTTGTGCAAACAGTACCAAATTATTTGTATCTTGGATAATCAAAAATAGCTATTTATAACGAATAATCCAAAAAGTCTGCAAGCACTGATAAAAAATGTTGAAAATCCTTCCGACATGTTGTATACTTATGGTATGAAAGCGTTATATTAAACTGCCATATGACAGAAGGGAGCTGCAAATGGACATACAGAAAACCGTGCTTGTCGTTGACGACAGCACAACGAACCGATCTATACTTTGCGACATACTACATTCTGACTATACTGTGATCCAAGCAGAAAATGGCATACAGGCTCTTACAAAGCTAAAAAGACAGGATAAAAAAGTTGACGCTATAATACTGGATATCATAATGCCCGAAATGGACGGATATGAGTTCATGAATAAAATAAAGCAGGATAAAACCTTATCTCAGATACCTGTTATTATTCTAACAGAAAAATCAGACAGAGACACTGAAAAGAAGGTGCTTGAAAGCGGTGCGTGGGACTTTGTTCCAAAGCCTTATGACGCTGATATTATAAAGCTAAGGCTCAAAAACGTTATCGCAAGAAGTCAGGTATCGTTGCTCAAAGAGCTTAATAACGTTATGAACTACGACCCTCTTACGGAGATATATTCAAAGAATAAATTTTTCAGTGCATCAAAGGCACTTCTTAAGGATAATCCTGACAAGCAGTTCGCTTTTCTAAGACTAGATATCGACCGTTTCAAGCTTATAAATTCATTTTTCGGCACTGCGTATGGAGACAGACTGCTAAAGCATGTTGCAAAACGTATAAGAGATTTTGCAAAAACAACGGAATGCTGTACCTTCGGTAGGATAGACGCTGACGTTTTCGGTATCTTCACCCCTTATCAGGGCAAGAAAGAAACAGTAAAGCAGATAGAGCAGGCTGTTGAAAACATGAAAAAACTGTCCGCAAGCTATAACATCATGATCGTTTACGGCGTTTATGTGGTGACTGACAGAAGCCTGCCAATATCCTTCATGTGCGACCGTGCCGCTCTTGCCGCTAAAACTGTAAAAGGGCATTATATGAAAAGCTATGCTTTTTATGATGACAAAATGCGGCTTTCTATTGAAAATGAGCAGAATATAATAAATGAAATGAGCGACGCTCTTGAAAATAATGAGTTCGTACCTTACTATCAGCCTAAATACGACGTAAAGACAAACAAGCCTGTGGGTGCGGAGGCTCTTGCAAGGTGGATACACCCTACCAAGGGATTTATCTCACCTGGTGTGTTTATCCCGATATTTGAGAAGAACGGCTTTATCTCAAAGCTTGATTTCTACATATGGGAATGCGTATGCAAACAGCTCAAGGAATGGAAAGACAGCGGAGTTCCGCTCTTCCCTGTTTCTGTAAACGTTTCAAGGGTAAACCTTTACAACCCTAATCTTTCAAAAATAATAATCGAACTTACGAAAAAGTATGACGTTGAGCCTAAGTATTTCAACATCGAGATAACGGAAAGCGTTTATACTGACGACAATGTAATGATAGATGATATCACTAGCCAGCTCAGAAATAATGGCTTTACTATCCTTATGGACGATTTTGGCAGTGGCTATTCTTCCCTGAACGTACTCAAAGATGTTCAGGTGGATATGCTAAAAATGGACATGATGTTCATGTTCAAGGCAAAGTATGACGGCCGTGCAGAAACTATAATTTCTTCTGTTATCAGAATGGCCAAATGGCTCAATATCCCCGTTATCGCAGAGGGCGTTGACAGAGCGGAGCAGGTAGAATTTCTGAAAAGCGTAGGCTGTGACTACATTCAGGGTTTCTATTATTCAAAGCCTTTGCCTGCGGCAGACTATGAAAAGCTTATCTCAGATCAGGAGGAACAGCCTGTGCCTGAGAACGGGACGTCAGTAAACGACCTGCTGTGGGGCAAGAGCGGAGGACTGCTGGCATATATCGACAGCATCGACCAGCCTGCTACGATATATGAATGTTTTCCGGACGGCACAGTGGTAATGGTATGTTCAAACAAGGCGTTTTCACAAAAATACGGCTATGACAGCAGTGTGTACGGCAAACTCAATGTTATGAACTGCATTGACAGCGAATGCAAAGAGAAATTCACAAGCTCTGTAAACAAGGCAATAGAGAGCAAGGACAGAGCAGAATGTGTTCTCAGTATGCACGAGATAAACGGCAGGAAGCACTGGTTCAAGACGCATTTACGATTTGTCAGCGAAACAGGTGTAAGCTCTGTGCTTATAGCGTATTTCACGGACGTGACCGACATGGTGCTGACGGATAAACGCATAAACGAATATAAGAACTATATCCAAGATGAAATAGACCGAAAGCACAAGATCCTTATCGTCAGCAACAACAGCGACACATGCTCTCAGCTCGAAGAGATACTCTCTCAGGAAAATACTGTTTTCACTGCAGAAACCATTCAGGGAGGAAAAAAGGTTCTTCTCAACGAGGATATCGACCTTATTTATTTTGACATACAGCTTATTTCCAAGGACGACGAATTTCCTCTTGACATTGATGAGAGAAGACTCCCCGTTATTGCTATAACTCAGGCTCATAGCGTACTTAAAGGCATGACAAAATTGAAGAACAGAGTTTCAGACTTTGTTATGAAGCCGTATATAGATGAGCTGGTACGTCTGAGAACGAACAATCTTTTAAAGATCAATATTTCAGGCAGTGCAAACGAAAAATATTTTAGCCGAACGAAATGATCTGAAAAAGTCCTCTGCGATAAGCGGGGACTTTTTTTTCTCTTATTAAGCTATCAGCTTTATTGACAAAATATACACTATCTGATATTATATAGGTATGAATGCTGAAAGCGAGGGAGAAAAAATGTATCTTGACAAGTGGCGTGTGGCAATAAGAAATTTGAAAAATTCGCTTTTTTCATATCCAAACACGGCTCAAAGCTGTTTCCCTGACCCTATCACGGACGACACAGTGTTTTACTGCGTTCAAGGTCTTGTATATGGCAGTCAAAAGTTCCCTGACGGAAAATTCATACGCAGTTCTCCTGTGACCTCGGTATACTCCGAGGACGGAAAGCTTTTTGCCAAAACAATAAACAACGTTTATGAGCTTAAAACGCCAAGCGATTATTTTGACTGCGATATCGCTGAAAATGCCGCACAAAAAACAGGAAGCAGTGAGCTTGCTGAAACAGCTAAAATGCAGAGAGAAAAGCTCACGGCACAGCTTGATAAATTTTTCACGATCTGCCAGAGGCTTTGTGATAATGAACAGGCTGACGTTGCAAATGAGTTACCTGAAGATACTCTTGTTATATGCTATTACGGCACTGACCCACATGGAAACAAGATGTTCTACAAAAATGAAGATATGGTAGTGCCTGTTTTTGCATATGTGACCGTTGGGCTGGTCATTGATTCTGTGGGGCTTGCGGAAAGCGAGGAAAAGCTGGATTTATGGGATACGCTGGGGAGATATTATATTGACAGCGAGCTTATGGAGTTTTATGACTGTGACACGAAAAACCTTATTTTCTGCAATTTGACGAACTCTCCTATATATGTCACAATTTACGAAAGCTCCGCTGCTATGCTCTGTATGCCAAACACGGCTAAGATAGCTTCAAGAAAAGTAAAAGAAAAATAATGCTTTTATCCGTCTGAGATCTCAGGCGGATTTTTTTATTGCACAATATAGAAAAGAACGTTGAAAATTAATAGAATGTTAAACTTTTAACGTGCCATAGCAATTGAATATTCGTCAAAAGTGTAGTATAATTTTTTATATAGTTGCTTTTTGATGTAAAATAATATATTTAACTATTTTTTGTATCGTGAGGAAAAGATCATGGAAATTTTAAAACAGCGTATTCTTAAAGACGGAGTAGTAAAGGAAGGAAACGTTCTCAAAGTCGATAAATTCCTTAACCACCAAATGGACGTCAAGCTTTTCAACGATATCGGTGAGGAGTTTGCAAAGAGATTTGCAGGAACAGGCGTAAACAAGATACTCACTATCGAGTCATCCGGTATCGGCATTGCCTGCATTGCGGCACAGCATTTTAACAACTGCCCTGTTATTTTTGCAAAGAAAACTCTCAGCAAAAATCTTGACGGCGAAATGTTCGTTACTCAAGTAAAGTCCTACACAAAGGGCGTTACATATGACGTAATGGTATCTGAAAAATATCTCGGCAAGGGTGACAAGGTGCTTATTATAGACGATTTTCTTGCTAACGGCTGTGCTCTTATGGGGCTTATAGATATCGTAAAGCAGTCCGGGGCTGAGCTTGCGGGAGCAGGTATCGTTATCGAAAAGGGCTTCCAGGTTGGCGGAAAGACTATCCGTGACATGGGCGTAAAGCTCGAATCTCTTGCTATCGTTGACTCTATGGACAACGGCACTATCACTTTCAGGGACTAACGCACAAGGCGTTACCAATAAATATTTTATGGAGGAAGATCAAACATGAAGGTAAGACGTATTCTTGCGCTCGTTCTTTCTGCGGCACTTGCTGTAACAGCTCTTACAGCTTGTACATCTGCTAAGGACGAAGCATCACAGAAGTCGGCTGACAATCAGACGGCAACTCTCAGCTATGACACTGTAAAGATCGGTGTTATACACATCGGCAACCCTGCCGACGGTTCAGGCTACACATATGCTCACGATCAGGGTATCGTTGGTATGCAGAAGGAGCTTGGACTTAAAGACGATCAGATCGTAAGAAAAAACAACGTATCAGACAGCGACCCTGCTGCTACAGAAACAGCTATCCGTGAGTGCATCGAGGAAGGCTGCAACATCATCTTCGGCACAAGCTGGGGCTATATGGACAAAATGGAATCCCTCGCTGAGGAATATCCTGACGTTTATTTCTGCCACGGTACAGGCTACAAGAACAACGGCAAGAACCTTAACAACTACTTCGGAAGAATTTATCAGGCAAGATATCTCACCGGTATCGTTGCAGGTATGAAGACAGAGTCAAATCTTATCGGTTACGTTTCCGCTATGGGCAGCGAGAACTCTGAGTGCACAGGCGGTATCGACGCTTTTGCAATGGGCGTTTATTCTGTAAATCCTGACGCTAAGGTTTATGTAAAGGTAACAAACAGCTGGTATTCACCAACAGAGGAAACAAACGCTGCAAAGGCTCTTCTTTCTGAGGGCTGCGACGTTATCGCTCAGCACTGCGACACACCTAACCCACAGCTCGAGGCTGAAAGCGCAGGCAAGTGGGGCGTAGGCTACAACACAGATATGTCTAAGGACGCTCCTAAGGCTACACTTACTTCAACTCTTTGGAACTGGTCTGCATACTACACATATCAGGTAAAGCAGATCGTAGATGGCAACTGGAAGTGTGAGAACTACTATGGCGGCATGGCTGACGGTCTTGTAGACATCGCTCCTCTGAACAAGGATCTCTGCACAGAGGATATGCAGAAGGCTGTTGACGAGGCTAAGGCTAAGCTTGAGGACGGCTCATTCAACGTATTTGACGGCGTTATCGAAACAAACGACGGCAAAACAGTTGGCGAAGAGGGCAAAACTCTTGACGACGCTACTATCACAGGCGGAATCAACTGGTACTTCAAGAACGTTGAGGTCAAGTAATAAGGCTTAACAGCTTAACAAAACATTTATACGGGCGGTGCAGGTTGCCGCCTGTTTTGTTAATGATATGAGCATACGGCAGCAGGTAATCCTGCTGTCGGTTTCTGATGACATTAGCAAATCTAAGGAAGTTCATAAAAAGGAGCTGAAAGTATGAGTGAAGAAATATCTGCTGAGATCGCTGTAAAATGCAGCGGTATAACAAAAGTTTTCGGCAGCGTGGTTGCAAACGACGGCATTGATCTTGAAGTAAAATACGGTGAGATACTTGCACTGCTGGGCGAAAACGGATCAGGAAAGACCACGTTGATGAATATGCTTTCGGGTATCTATCACCCTGACAAGGGCAATATCTACATTGCCGGCAAGCCTGAGGCGATAAATTCACCTATGGATTCTATCGAACTTGGCATAGGCATGATACATCAGCACTTCAAGCTTGTGGAGGTGTTCTCCGCCGCAGACAACATTGTGGCAGGCACAAAGGGCAAGCTTAAGAGCAAGGGCGCTGTAAGAGATGAGATAAAAAAGATATCTGAACAGCTTGGTCTTGAAGTTGACCCTGACAAAAAGGTATACAATATGTCCGTCAGTGAAAAGCAGACAGTTGAGATACTGAAGGTGCTTTACAGGGGTGCTAAAATACTTATTCTTGACGAGCCTACGGCGGTTCTTACTCCGCAGGAAACTGAAAAGCTTTTCAATATCCTGAGAAAAATGAAAGCTCAGGGCTGTGCTATCATTATCATCACCCACAAGCTGGGCGAGGTAATGGATATATCTGACAGAGTGACCATACTGCGAAAGGGCAAGAGCGTTGAAACTGTAAACACAGCAGAGAGCAGTGAAAAGCAGCTCACTGAGCTTATGGTGGGCAAGGCGGTGGAGCTTTCAATAGAAAGACCTGAACCTGTGAACGTAAAGCCGATACTTAACGTAGTCGATCTGACGGTAAAGAACTCTGAGGGAAGCATTGCTCTCGATGACGTAAGCTTTGTTATAAACAGGGGCGAGATACTTGGTGTGGCAGGCATTGCAGGAAGCGGTCAGAAAGAGCTTTGCGAGACTATCGCAGGACTTCAGAAGATAGAAAAGGGCGCAGTGCTTTACAACAAGGAGAACATCATAGGCAAGACACCTAAGGAGATAATAAATCTCGGCATAAGCATGAGCTTTATCCCTGAGGACAGACTTGGAATGGGTCTTATCGCTTCGGTGGGTATGACGGACAATATGCTTCTTAAAACATACAAGCAGGGCAAGCTTTGCTTTGTGGACAGAAAGCCTGCTAAGGCGCTTTCAAAGGAGCTTATAGAAAAGCTTGAAATAAAAACTCCGTCAACGGAGCTTCCTGTAAGAATGCTCTCGGGCGGAAACGTTCAGAAGGTCCTGCTTGGACGAGAGATACACAGTGAGCCTGACCTGCTCATAACCGCATATCCTGTTCGTGGACTTGACATCAACTCATCATATCTTATATACTCGCTTCTTAACGAGCAGAAGAAAAAGAACACGGCTGTGCTTTTCATAGGCGAGGACCTTGACGTTCTTCTGGAGCTTTGCGACAGGATAATGGTGCTTTGTCACGGCAAGATAACAGGTATTTGTGATGCAAAGACGGTCACAAAGGAACAGGTGGGCATGATGATGACAGGCTCGACAATGGAGGAGGTGCTGGGCATTGGCTGATATTATAAAAAAAGAGCCTCTTATAAGAATAGCCAAGCGTGCTGAACGCTCAAACAAGCAAAAGCTTATCATAAGGCTTCTGTCGGTGCTTCTGGCTATTTGTGCAGGCGGAATATTCATTCTTATTCTTGGCAAAGATCCGTTTTCTTACTATGCGAAAATGGTAAAGGGTGCTTTTATCGGCAAGAACGCCGCAAGCCCTTTTATGCCGTTCAAAGAGACCATAAAGATAATGATACCGCTTCTTATATCTTCTCTTGGCATTACGCTTGCGTTTAAGATGAAGTTTTGGAATATCGGTGCAGAGGGTCAGATAATAATGGGCGGAGTTTTCGCTTCATACTTTGCTCTTTATCATTACGATATGCCTCACTATCTGCTTTTCATTGTAATGTTCGTTGCGGCGATGATAGGCGGAGGACTGTACGGCATTATCCCTGCATTTTTCAAGGCAAAATTCGACACAAACGAAACTTTGCTCACCCTTATGCTCAACTATATCGCACTTTACGTTATAGATTGGCTCACAAAGGGCGCATGGCAGGATCCTGAGTCAAAGGGATATCCTAAGATAGCAAGATTTGACCTTAACGCATGGCTTGACTCGCTGGGCGGTGTGCAGATAGGCTGGTTGATAGGTCTGGTGCTTGTGGTATTGGTATTTATCTATCTTAAATACACAAAGCAGGGCTACGAGATAACTGTAGTATCAGACAGCCACGCAACTGCAAGATATGCAGGCATGAGCCCTAGCAAGATAATGATAAGAACGATGTTTTTGAGCGGTGCTATCTGCGGTATCGCAGGAATGGTGCAGGCTTGCGGAACAGAACACACACTTTCAACATCTGTTGCAGGCGGAGTAGGCTTCACGGCTATCATAGTTGCATGGCTTGCAAACCTCAATCCATTCGGCATACTTGTGGTGTCATTCTTATTCGCAGTCCTTGAAAAGGGCAGCACTGTGGTATCGTCTGAATTTGTTCTTTCACCTTACTGCTCGGACGTTTTGCAGGGAATAATCCTGTTCTTCGTGCTTGGCTGTGAGTTCTTCATCAGATACAGATTTGTAACAAGAGGAGGCAGGAAAAATGACTAGACTTATTTCATTCCTTGCCCATGCGGTATATATGGGTACTCCTCTGCTTTTCGGCACAGTAGGAGAGATACAAAACGAAAAGGCGGGACACCTTAACCTTGGCGTTGAGGGAACAATGGCAATGGGCGCTTGTGCAGGCTTTATGGTAGCATACAAGACAGGAAGCCTTTGGCTTTCCATACTTGCGGCATTTCTTATGGGTGCGCTTGTTTCCCTTATCTATGCTT
>NZ_JBDGDD010000024.1:0-36642 GCF_040909065.1 Ruminococcus sp. RTP21359st1_H3_RTP21359_211015 | reverse complement strand
CCACAAAAAAGACTGCTTTCCTACCCTTTTAAGGGTGGTTGCAGTCTTTTTTTATTGCGCGTTTTTTTACAGCGCCTGAAATCTGTCTGAAATATCATCAATTGCCAGTTGACATTCGTTATTCTTTAAGTCAATTTTATTGAGAGATAAATCACCTGCACTAAACTTGTCAGATAAGCAATCAAGCTTAACCACTACATACAATATTGTAATTGTAGATATAATAAGTGCAATAAACATTATGATAAAAACAACAGTATGTTTAATTATAAAGTTTTTTAGATTTTTTATAACAATTGATAATGTATTCATTAAATATCTCCTGATTAATGAGTTATATTAGTACTTGCACGTCTACGATATTTATTGTTATTTGATGTATATGTATTGTTCTGTGATTTTTTTACTGATGTATTTGCAGGTGATATTATTGGATAAATATCAGTTCTAAAATATGTAATATCTTTATCAAATGTATTCCACTTCATTCCATCACTTAAATCTCTCGACTCTGTTGAATTATTTTTTAAAGTGTAAGTATGTTTGATCTTATCTTTAATTATCCCAGACTCTTTCCATTCAGCGTACCAAATTACCTTATTAGCGTTAGTCTTACCATTGCAAGGGGTAAATGTAGCCGTTCCATAATTATATTTAACTTCATGTATACTATTAACAGCACCATTGTCTCCATATGCTGTATATGAATTTAGACCTAAATTAATAGAATTTTTATACTTGCAGGAATTACCCGTATTATCTTTTTTACTTGTGCTTGCAGCATCTGCTACCGCAAAAGTTCCAGACATCATAATAGTTGCCAAAGCTGCACATAAAGTTTTTTTTGATGAAGTTATTCATTTTTTTACTCCTTTTATGTTAATATTTATTTAGTAAAACGTTTTACAACATTATAATAACATAGCAATAATATTTTGTCAATATATGTTTATGAACAAAATTATATTTTATTCATAATGTGCAAAATATTAAATAATATATAGGACATTTTCATTGACTTTGTTATAAAAAAGATAATATAATGCACTTTTTAGTTTTGTCTGTTGTGGTAAGTGTAGATGGTTACTATATTTGCAAGTGTTTAGACAGGCATAAATCCGACAAGTAGCAAAAAGACCCTCGAAGTGGCATCTTCTGGGGCTTTTGTGTGTCCGATTGGAAACACATAATCTCTTTTGTGGTTGTTTTTCTTGATTTGTCAATAATACCTCTGGATTATTTTATGGACAAGTCCATTAAACAGTGTGACTATCACATACATAAATATAACTGCCACACCCTCCATCGCAAACAGCGACGTCGAAAACGCACATCTTGCCACAGTATCAAAATCCAATCTCCTGTGCAAAACAATGAAAATACTGCATACCTCTTGACAAATGTATCAAAATGCGATACCATGAAAATGGAGAATGATAAAAGCTTGTAAAGATTTAAACGTCTTTACGAGCTTTTTGTTTTGTATATATTTTTCGCCGTGAGCAGAAAGGGTGAAACTTAATAGCAACTTGAAAATTGAATAGGAGGCTTGATAAATTGAAAAAGTTCAACTCAAAGTCCTGCGAGGAGATCATGACCACAGTGTACAAACCGATTGAATTTGTAGTTGACAATCTGCTTGCACAAGGTCTGTATATCTTAGCAGGAGCACCAAAAGTCGGAAAATCGTGGCTTGCGCTTGATATGTGCTTGTCTATAGCGAAAGGAGAAAAGGTATTAGGTCAGCAAACTACACAAGGAACTGCGCTGTACTTGTGTCTGGAAGATAGCTATGTGCGAATCCAAAATCGTCTTTACGAAATCACTGACGAACCTGCAGAGCGATTGCATTTTGTAATCATGTCCGAATCAATCGGGAACGGTTTGGAGGAAGAGATTGAAAACTTTAAAAATGAGCATTACGATTTAAAAGTTGTGTTCATTGACACTCTGCAAAAGGTGCGTAACGAATCGGAGTCAGGCTACGGTACTGATTACAAAGAACTGTCTGTGATGAAAGCACTTGCCGACAAGCTTGAAATTACAATCGTAGTTGTGCATCACACACGAAAGTGTGCTGACAGCGATCCATTTAATATGATCTCAGGCAGTACAGGCTTAAGCGGTTGTGTTGACGGAAGCATGGTTCTGATTGAAAGCAAGCGTGGAAGTCGTACAGCAAAGCTTCATTGTGTAGGTCGTGATATTGAAAACGCAGAAATTAATTTGCAGTTTGACAGCGATTTGAAAAAGTGGATAGTCACCGATGAGCCGTCCGACTGTAAAAGCAAGGATAACATTTTTCTGGCTGCACTGTATGTGTATCTTAAGAAGCATATTGATTTCTGCGGTACAGCTTCGGAATTAGTGAATGTTCTGAAAAGTGTTTCCGATGAAACGTTTTATCCCAACAGAGTAACAAGAGATCTGGTGCAGAACGGTTACACTCTGAGAAAGTACGGAATTGATTTTCAGTACAAGCGAACAAGAAACGGCAGACTGATAAATCTTCATTACGACCATGAGCGTGACAGTAGTGACAGTAAAAATTCTACTGTCGTTACTGTCAACGGAGCGCATAAGCAATACCTCGCAAACCCTTGAAAATGCTTGGTTTACGATGATGACAGCAGGTGTGACAGTAACTGAAATCGGATAAAGTTACTGTCAACATTTCAAGGTTACTGTCAACGCAACGTAAGCCGATTTGCGGGCTTGAATTTTTGTCGGGTAAGTTTAGCCAAAGCATTTCAAAAGCCGACACAGGCGATTTGTTAGCCGCTGTGGGCGATATGTGTGAGAGGTTTTAATTCTGATAATAAAAAGGCAGTTGTTAATCTGCACAAATACCAGATATGCAGCAGTTAAAGCAAAGTAAAATATTTCATTGCAAGTTAAAGTTTCGGGGTCGTAGCCCCCTAAACGTTCACAGCGGACGAGCAAAGCTCGCCGCAAAAATGCCGAAAACACGCAGTTTCAGCAAAATGATTGTGCATAATTTTTATGGGGTCATAAATTTGAGCTTTGAATGATTGAGGGGTCGTAAGTGCAAAAAACTGCGTGAAATCGGCATAATTGCGGGCGTTGTTGATGATGTCAAACGAAATTTTAAGAAAGGAATGATTAAAAATGATCAGTTTAAAAATCAGAGAAAAAGAAACTGAAAAGACAGTAAGGAGGGCGATAAAAATATGCCAAGACAAAGAGAAATCCCGAAAATCAATTCAGTCACTGTTATCTATAATGGCGACGGAAAGACATTTGATACCTTCATGGAGTCCATGATTAACGACTATTTGAATTCAGATAGTATGTCCAAATGCTCCGACTCCGATTTTATTGAAAAGGTAGAACTTGTTGATAAAACAGCGTAATCGCTGGACTTTCAGGTCGGCTTGTGGTAGTGTCAATCTGAACGAAGTTCAGATAGGTAACGCAGACACACCATAGCGTGCCTGCCGAATTTAAAGGAGGTCGATAAAATGAGAGCGTGGCTATACTACAGATTATCTCGTGACGAAGATGAGGAAATGAACAGTCTGCAAAATCAACGACAGATTTTAGTTGATTACGCTGAGCAGAATGGTTACGAAATCGTCGGAGAGAGCTTTGATGACAATGTTTCAGGAATGACGTTTAACAGAAAAGGCTTAGGAGAACTTGAAATTGCTGTTGACGAAGGTAAAATTGATGTAGTTCTGGTCAAGGATCTATCAAGACTTGGCAGACACCGTACTCAAACGGAACTGTTCATAGATCACTTGCGACAGAACAATGTCAAGGTCTATTCTGTGACTGAGGGCATTGATTCCAGTAACGAGAATGACGATTTGATGATTGGATTCAAGCAGATCTTCAACGATTTTTATGCTAAGGACATCAGCAAAAAAGTAAAAGCAGGTGTACGTCAAAAGCAGAAAGGAAAAGGTCTGATAGAGTCCTTACCCCTCGGTTACAAGCGTGACCGAAACACAAATACTGTTTTGGTAGACGATGAAACAGCTTGGATAGTGCAGGAAGCATTCAAGCTATACGTTGACGGCTACGGCTTGACCACAATCGCAAAGAAGATGAACGAACGTGGAATAAAATCACCAGAATACTATCAGCGCAGAAAGCTAGCAGATTGGAAACCCGACATCTCTAAAAAATACTTGTGGGTACAAACAGCAATCAAACGCATTCTCACAAATGAATTATACATTGGCACAATGGTTAATCATAAGACAGTAACTTCAAAAATATACAAAACCAAAACTTTCATTCCGCCCGAAGAACAGTATCGCCATGAGAATTTCTGCGAACCAATAATTGATGAAACAACTTGGAAACAGGCACAGTTTTTACTGGAACAGCGTTCACAGATTAATCCACGTTCGCAAAATGGCAGGAATCTTCATCGCTATTCCGGATTAATAAAATGCTCCGACTGCGGGGCTTGCTTTGTAGCTCGCACAAGAAAATGGAAAGGCAAATAGTACGTTGAATACACTTGCAACAGCGCACACCGCTACGGCAAGCAATACTGTACTCCGCACACAGTCCGTGAAAATCAGCTTGACGCTTTGATCGAAGATGAAGTCCGAGGACTTCGTGAAACAATACTTGTCGAAAGCGAGCGCTACAACAAGATCGTCAAGGATTGGGTAAAGAAAAAGCCGCTGTACGAACGTCAGATACAGCAGCTCAATGATAAAATTTTATCGCTTAGACAGCAGATTGAAGATTTGATAATTGAACGTATTGGAGACAGAGAACACTCGCAGGTCTACAACAATATGATTACAAAGCGTGAAGAAGAAATATCCGCTATTGAAAAACGGATAACTGATCTTAAAGAGTATGACAAAATCTGCAAACAGAGAAAAGAACAGCTTAAAAACACAACACAGATACTTGATGAAATCCTGTCCGAGGGTACGATTTCGGATATCAATCTAAGAATGTTAGTCAAGCGGATTTTCATTCATCAAAACGAAGATAAAAGTCTTGACATCAGGTTCGAGATGAACGGAGAGTTTAATGGAACTGTCAGCGTGTTTATTGAGCCAACAGAAGAATTAGAAAGTGCATAGAAATTAAAACGAAATCCGCAGTATCGCCTGCGGATTTGTTCGTTACATATATGAATATATTAACCGACAGACGCATTAGCTATGGTAGTGCGTTTTAGCATAATATCAATTAAAAATTGTTCTTAGAGCCAGCGTGTCTGCCCATTTATTTTTACTGGAGCAAAAGAAAAAAGCCCGATAAAATCGAGCTTTTCGTGGTGCGGATGACGGGACTTGAACCCACATGACCTTGCGATCACTAGCACCTGAAGCTAGCGCGTCTGCCAATTCCGCCACATCCGCATATTTAACGTTGCTCAATGCAACGTATATATTATATCATATTACACGTACTTTGTCAATACTTTTTCGCAGTTTTTTCGTTAAAAACGCCAAAAAATAAAGCCTGACTAAAAAGTCAGGCTGATTTTTATATCGGAATCGTCACCCGTTTTTAAACTGCTCACTAAGAGCCTGATCACTCATGCCGAAAGTCACAAGCTTGCTGAAATACTTGTTCTTCATAAGCGCCTTGATAAGTATTACACCAACTATCGTTACGCATACAAATTCGCCTAAGGCTACCCAGCCCATGTTCACAAGAAGCGGCGTCTTGAAGACATACGTCAGTTCAAAGCCAACTATCACCGCATTTGATATCACCGGGAAAAGCGACGCAACTACAAGATTTACCTTGTTTCTCAGCAGATAGATAAGAACCGCTGCCACAACTGTAGCAAGCGTTCCAAATACTACGTCCACCATTCCGAGCGTACTGAACAGATTGACTATCAAACAACCTATAGAAAGCGAAATGATGTAATCCTTGTTGAAATAACAAAGTAGCATCAAAACCTCAGATATGCGGAACTGTACCTGTCCGTATGCAAGCGAGCTGCAAAGCATTGTTGCCACAACGTATATCGCTGCAATAAGTCCCATGTTTGTTAAACGACGTGCACTGAAAATTTCCATAAAAAAATCTCCTTGTTTTTATTTGTGAGTGGTTGATCTAGGTTACACTCTATTTAATTGGAAAATAAAATAACATAAAAAGGCTGCCGCCGAAACGACAGCCCGTTTATTTACGTTAATTTAGCTATTGATTAAGCCTTGCCAACAGAGCCGAAGAGTTCCATCTTCTCCTTGACCTTAGCCTTGATAGCCTCGAAGCCAGGATTGAGAAGCTTTCTTGGGTCAAAGCCCTTGCCCTGAAGATCCTTGCCCTCTTCAATGTACTTTCTTGTAGCCTCCTGGAATGAAAGCTGGCACTCTGTGTTTACGTTGATCTTTGCAACGCCAAGTGAGATTGCCTTCTTGATCATGTCATCAGGAATACCTGTACCGCCGTGAAGTACCAGTGGCATATCGCCAACCTTTTCCTTGATAGCAGCAAGTGTCTCGAATGAAAGACCTGGCCAGTTTGCTGGATACTTACCGTGAATGTTACCGATACCAGCTGCGAGCATTGTAACACCGAGATCAGCGATTGTCTTGCACTCGTCTGGATCTGCGCACTCGCCCATACCTACAACGCCGTCCTCTTCGCCGCCGATAGAACCAACTTCGCACTCGATAGAAAGACCAAGCTGATCTGCAACGTGAACGAGTTCAGTTGACTTAGCAAGGTTCTCATCAAATGGATAGTGTGAACCGTCGAACATGATAGATGAGAAGCCAGCCTTTACGCACTTGTAGCAGCCCTCATATGTTCCGTGGTCAAGATGAAGTGCAACAGGTACTGTGATACCAAGCTCTTCGTCCATTGCCTTAACCATAGCAGCAACTGTCTTAAAGCCTGTCATGTACTTGCCTGCGCCCTCAGACACACCAAGAATTACAGGTGACTGCAGTTCCTGAGCAGTGAGAAGGATAGCCTTTGTCCACTCAAGGTTGTTAATATTGAACTGACCTACAGCATACTTGCCTGCAAGTGCCTTTGTCATCATTTCCTTAGCTGAAACTAACATTTTTTAACGACCTCCGTTATTTAAAATTTTCCTCTATTATTATACAACATTACTCCGCCAATTGCAATAGCGTGTCATTAATTTAACAATTATGTAACATTTAAACCTCGTACATCTCAATGACCTTCTGAGCCACCTCGATCTTTGTGCATCTCTTATCCATAGCCTGCTTTTCAAGATATTTATGAGCCTGCTGTTCTGTAAAGCCAAGATACTGCATAAGTGAGCACTTTGCTCTGTTTATCGTTCTTATCTCTTCAAGCTTTTTGTGCAGTTTCAGGTTTTCAGACCTTATGCCCAGCATTCTTTTTCTTGCGGCACTGACAAATTTCATTGAACGGTAAAAATACTGTCTGCCTAGTGGCTTTGGTATCACCATTACGCCGAAATCTTCCAGTTTATCCGCAAGGATATCCGCATTTTCCGACTTTGCGATAGCCACACAGCTTGCGTCAGTTGAGGTGCAGACTATCTCCGCAAGCTCGTTGCCATATTCGTCTGACAATGGACAGTTTATCACGACACAGTCATAACTGCCTGACCCTACTGCACGCCTTGTTTCAAGACCCGTTGCGGCTATAGAAGTCTTGCAGGTGGGAAAGGTTTCTTTTAACAGACTCACAAGCATAGCTGTTGCCTTGTCATTGCTTGAAGCCACAAGTATCCTGTCCATTTCCCCACCTCCTTTTTTTAGCTTTCTCTGACATTACAGATGATAAAAATATCTGGCTGTTTCAAACTGCTCCTTATCGGCAGCTCTCTCATATTCTATGATAAGCTCCTTTTCTATTGCGATAAAACGCTCCAACATATGCTCAGGAAGCCTATCCGCAAGAAACTCGCTCTTTTCAGCACGTTCCACTGCCTCTTTCAAAGACTGCGGAAGTGTTTCAAGCTTTGCAAGCTCGCTTTCATCTGCCGAGCCTATATTGAAATTAATAGGTCTTGGAAGTTCTTCCTTATTTATAACGCCGTCTATGCAGGCATAAATAAGCAGACCCATAGCAAAGTAAGGATTACAGGTGTTGTCTGCTGAACGGAGTATTATACCATTCTCATCTGTATCAGCAAGCGGTGCACGAAGAAGCTGTGCATAATTTTCATGTGACCATGAAATGTACTTAGGTGCAAGCAGACTGCCAAAACGTTTGTATGAATTTGTAGTGGTGTTTAGAAACAGCGTCATATCGCCAACGTTTTTCAGTATTCCTGCTATCATGCGCTCAGCCTCTTTGGAAAGTCCGCCAAGCTGAGGTCTGAAAACATTTTCTGTGCCTTTCATGCACATGAGCATTATATGCAGACCAGATCCGCAGTTGTCGACGATAGGCTTTGGCATGAACGTTGCGTAAAGCCCGTTTCTGTCAGCCACAGATTTTACAACGTTCTTGAACGTCACAAGATTATCGGCAGCTTTCAGTGCGTTTGAATACTGAAAATCTATCTCGTTCTGACCCGGACCGGTTTCATGTCTTGAGCTTTCTGGGAAAATATCCATTTGCTCAAGTGTCAGGCATATGTCACGTCTAAGGTTTTCTCCCCTGTCAACAGGCGCAGCGTCACAATAGCCTGCATAATCGTGAGGACGCTTTGTAGGCATATCAGTATCGTCCTTTTCAAAACAGTAAAACTCGCATGAAGTACCTATCTGGAAGTTATATCCCTTGCCCTTCGCATATGCGATAGCAGTTTTGAGGAAAAACCTGCCATCTCCCTCGAAAGCCGTTCCGTCAGGATATTTCAGGTGGCAGAAAAATCTTACTACCCTGCCGTGCTGCGGTCGCCATGGAAGAAGCGCCAGCGTATCAGGGTCAGGGAAAAGTCTAAGGTCTGAAGCAGTCACATTCAAAAAGCCACCGAGCTTTGAAGCGTCAAAGATAAGTCCCTCTCTGAATATTTTCGGCAGCTCGCCTGCTATAACAGAGATAGTCTTTAGCGAACCGAATATATCGCAGAACATGAGCTTTACGAACTTTACGTCGTTTTCTTCAACGAACTGCAAAACCTCTTTCTCTGTGTATTTCATAATAAATCCTCCGTAATGATACTGTTCAGAAAAGTTTTCCGTTCCTTACTTATAATTATATCTGAACAGCCAATTCTGTAAAACCGAGCAGTTATAAAGATTTTGTTACTTTATTTTTACCTTGCGTTATTTGTCGATATCATCCAGCCAAAGCTTAGCCACAGCGTCAGACGGCATTCTCCAATCCCCTCTCGGTGACAGGGTAACAGAACCGATCTTTGCGCCGTCAGGCAGGCAGGAGCGTTTGAACTGCTGTGAGAAAAATCTGCGATAGAATGTTTTGAGCCACTTGTCTATGACCTCGTCAGGATAATCCCCCTCAAAGGCATATTTCGCAAGCCTTTTCACCTTTGACGGCTCAAAGCCCCAGCGTATGCCATAGTAAAGGAAGAAGTCATGAAGCTCATATGGACCGACAAGGTCTTCTGTTTTCTGTGTCATCTCAGTGCCACTCTCATCAGTAGGAAGAAGCTCAGGAGAAACAGGAGTGTCCAAAATATCGTACAGTACATTTCTCAGAGTATCAGATGTGCAGGTGTCGCCGTAATATTGAACGATATGTCTTACCAGCGTTTTAGGGATAGAAGCGTTCACACCGTACATGGACATATGGTCGCCGTTGTAGGTCGCCCAGCCGAGAGCAAGCTCGCTCAGGTCGCCTGTGCCGACCACCATTCCGCTCACCTGATTTGCGATATTCATAAGCACCTTTGTGCGCTCTCTCGCCTGACCATTCTCGAACACAACGCTGTGATCGTTATAATCGTGACCGATATCTTCAAAATGCTGTAAAACTGCATTTGAGATATCCACCTCTCTGAACGTTACCCCCAAAGCGTCGCAAAGTATCTCCGCATTGGAGCGTGTGCGCTTTGTTGTGCCAAAGCATGGCATCGTCACCGCAACGATATCAGTATGAGGACGTTTCAGCAAGTCCATTGCCATTACACATACAAGCAGTGCAAGCGTAGAATCAAGTCCCCCTGAAATGCCAATGACCACAGTTTTGGAATGTGTGTGTGCGATACGCTTCATAAGTCCATGGGATTGCATTTGCAAAATGAGGTGACAACGCTCATTTCTCTCCGCCTGATTTGCAGGGATAAAAGGCGTTTTAGAAAATTTCCTTGTAAGCTTGGTATCACACATATCAAAGGTGATATAATCTACAGGCAGAACGTCAAGAAAATACGGCTTATAAATTTCATTTAGCTGATCCCAAACCGAATTGCTCTCAGGATAGGTGGAGATCTTTCTTCTCTCGAACGCAAGCTTTTTGAAGTCTATCTCAGATATAGTTATGCCGTTTTCAAAAAGTCTGCTCTCTGCAAGTATAGAGCCGTTTTCCGCAATGATATTGTGACCCGAAAAGACCATATCCTGCGTTGACTCACCGTCACCGGCGGAGCAGTAGATATATCCTGCCACCAGTCTTGCAGACTGATTTGACACAAGCTGTCTGCGGTAAGAATCCTTGCCGATGACCTCATCGCTTGCGGACAGATTGCAAATAAGCGTTGCACCCGATTTAGCAAGATAATTTGAAACAGGGTCAGCCACCCACAGATCCTCGCAAAGCTCAAAGCCTATCTTCACGCAGTCGCTTGGCTGCTCGCCGTTGTTTTCCCAGTTGTCAAGCTCAAAGACATACTGTCCCATTTGTGCAGAATGCATATCGTCATCGGCAAAATACTGTGTAAGCTCAAGCTGGATATTGCCGCCCATATATGGTGCAAAATGCCTTGCCTCATAAAACTCGTTATAATTCGGTAAATGCGTTTTCGGTATAAATTTCAGTATCTCACCGTTTTGTATAACTGCCGCACAGTTATAAAGCTTGCCCTTTGCCCTCACAGGCATACCAACAGCCACAAGCATATCGCTGTTGACAGTTTTCTTCGCTATTTTCACAGCACCGTACATCGCCCTATCAAGCAAAGCGTTCTGAAAGAACAAGTCCTGACAGGTATAGCCTGTTATACAAAGCTCAGGGAACACAGCGACCTTTACGCCCTCTTCCCTGCACTTTTCAAGCTGACTGATTATTTTATCCACATTGAAGTCAACGTCTGCCACCTGTATCTCAGGGGTGCAGGCGGCAACCTTTATAAAACCGTCTTTCATAAAAATAAGCTCCTTACAAGAAATTATCATTGTTATCATTATACCATTTTTTATAGGTATAAGTCAATGATTTTTACAGTATAGCAAAACTATTTTAGAACGATACTAGACAATCGACCACTAATGTGTTAAAATTGAGATATCACATCAAGGGGGGAACGCCATATGAACAAGCTGTGGGATAAGTTTCTTTTAGGCCTTAGCTGCTGTGCTTTTATGCTTGCAGAGGGAACAGATCCGTCAAACATCACCACATTGCTATTGGCTGTAATATGCTCCGCTATCTTTCAATAAAACCAAGCTCTACCGTTGCATACCTTTCAGTTATTGCGTACAGCTCACTTTGCATTTTCAGTAAAGAAGCTTTGATACTCGCCCCTTTGGTGCTTTATGATGCTTTCTGTACAAAATTTTACCCTGCTATGGTTTTAACATTCATAGGCGTACTTGCAAATATATTCACTCTGGGAAAAGACATTTTCCCGCTTGTCGCTCTTTTTTTGGTAAGCTTCACAATTTCAAGCCGCAGCGTTCTGAACGAAAAGCTGACAAAGATGCTCATAAATACTCGTGACAATTCAAAAGAACTTACCACCCAGCTTGTAGAAAAAAACAAAGCCATGCAGAGAAATCAAGACTACGAGATATATCTTGCCACGCTGAAAGAGCGTAACCGCATTGCAAGGGAGATACACGATAACGTGGGACATATGCTCACAAGGTCTATTTTACAGCTTGGTGCGCTCTCGGTCATAAACAAAGATGAAACTGTCGGTGAAGCCATCAACGACCTGAGCGGCACGCTGAACACCGCCATGACGAGCATACGAAGCAGCGTTCATGATCTTCATGACGATTCTATCGCACTAAAGCCTGCTGTTGAAGACTGCATAAGACCTCTGAAAGACAGATTTGCAGTAAGCTGTGATTATGACTTTTCCGAAAGAATGTCGCGAGATGTGAAGCTTTGCTTTATTGGCGTTATAAAAGAAGCACTTTCCAATACTGCAAAGCACAGCGACGGTGACAGCATAAAAATAATCATTCGTGAACACCCTGCTCTTTATCAGCTTAGTATCACAGACAACGGAAGCTGTCCCGAAAAGATAGACGAAAACGGCATGGGGCTTGCCAATATGCGTGAGCGTGCGGCTTCTTTAAATGGAAACATAAACATCACATCGGGCAGCAAGGGATTCCGCATTTTTCTGTCTGTGCCGAAACAAAGCCTGACTGAACGGAGGTCTTGACATGAACATTGTTATAATAGATGATGACAAGCTTGTGGCGGTGTCGCTGAAAACCATTCTTGAAAGCACAGGCAGTGTGAAAGTTCTTGCCATGGGAAGCTGCGGCGAGGAAGCCATAGAGCTTTATTCTCTTCTCAAGCCTGATGTTCTGCTTATGGATATCCGCATGAACGGCATGAGCGGCATTGAAGCCGGCGAAAAGATCCTTGCTGGGTACCCTGACGCAAGGATACTTTATCTTACCACGTTTTCTGATGATGAATACATTATAAAGGCTGTGCTTATGGGAGCAAAGGGATATATTTTAAAGCAGGATTTTGAAAGCATATGCCCTGCCCTTGAAACCGTCATGAATGGGCAGACAGTTTTCGGCTCAGATGTTGCAAGCAAACTTCCTGAGCTTCTTACCAATCACAGCAGTTTTGATTTTGACCACTACGACATAGTCGAAAAAGAGCAGGAGATAATCGAACAGGTGGCAAAAGGGCTTAGCAACAAGGAGATAGCCTCACTGCTTTATCTCAGTGAGGGCACAGTGCGAAATTACATCAGCACTATCCTAGAAAAGCTCTCCCTCCGTGACCGCACACAGCTTGCTATTTTCTACTATACCAACATACAATAGCACTACAATTTCATAAAAAGTAAAGAGGAGACGGCATGACCGCTCCTCTTTTTGTTATTATTACATTTTAGCTCTTTCCTTAGCTCTCTGTGAGTTGCTCAGAATACGCTTTCTTATTCTTATGCTCTTTGGTGTTACTTCAAGAAGCTCATCATCAGCGAGAAACTCAAGTGAATCCTCAAGGCTGAGATTTCTTGGCGGAACAAGTCTGAGTGCGTCATCAGAACCGCTTGCACGGGTATTTGTAAGGTGCTTCTTCTTGCAGACATTTACAACAAGGTCTTCCTGCTTTGGTGAAGCGCCAACTATCATTCCCTCATATACAGGTGTGCCTGCTGTGATGAACAGCTCGCCTCTCTCCTGTGCGTTGTAAAGACCGTATGTTACAGCCTCGCCTGTTTCAAACGCAACAAGTGAGCCTGTTGCTCTCTTTGGTATCTCGCCCTTATATGGCTCGTAGTCATGGAATACAGAGCTCATGATACCCTCGCCCTTTGTGTCTGTAAGGAATTCGCTCTTGTATCCGAAAAGTCCTCTTGCAGGGATAAGAAATTCAAGTCTCATTCTGCTTCCAACAGGTGCCATTTCCTGAAGCTCGCCCTTTCTTGCACCTATCTTCTCCATAACAGAACCTACGCAGTTCTCAGGAACGTCAATAACAAGTCTTTCGATAGGTTCGCAAAGCTTGCCCTCTATCTCCTTGAACAGAACGTGCGGTGTTGAAACGCCAAGCTCATAGCCCTCACGACGCATATTCTCGATAAGGATAGAAAGGTGCATTTCGCCACGTCCTGCAACCTTGAAAGCGTCTGTGCTGTCTGTTTCAGAAACTCTCAGTGAAACGTCCTTAAGAAGCTCCTTGAAAAGTCTGTCTCTCAGGTGACGGCTCGTTACGAACTTGCCCTCTCTGCCTGCGAATGGCGAATTATTTACAGAGAATGTCATTTCAACTGTAGGCTCGGATATCTTTACAAAAGGTACAGCCTCAAAGTTGCCGAAGTCGCAGATAGTGTCACCGATAGTGATGTTCTCGATACCGCTGATACAAACGATATCGCCAGCCTTTGCACTCTGACATGGAACTCTGTTAAGTCCTTCTATCTGATACATTGTAACGATCTTGCCACGATATTCCTTCTTAGTCTGATGATAATCGCCGATCGTAACGTCCTGATTAACTTTCATTTCGCCACGCTCGATACGGCCGATAGCTATTCTTCCTACATACTCGTTGTAGTCGATAGCGGAAACAAGATACTGCATTGGACCCTCTGTATCTACCTCAGGTGCAGGGATATAGCTGAGAATCTCATCAAAGAGAGGTATCATATCCTTGCCCTCTTCATCAGGTGAGTGAGTAGCTGTACCTGCTCTGCCTGAGCAATAAAGGATAGGGCTGTCAAGCTGCTCGTCAGTAGCGTCAAGATCCATGAGAAGCTCGAGAACTTCGTCGCCTACCTCGTTAAGACGAGCGTCAGGTCTGTCTATCTTGTTGATAACGATGATTATTTTATGACCAAGCTCAAGTGCTTTCTGAAGCACAAATCTTGTCTGTGGCATTGGACCCTCGGCTGCGTCCACAAGCAGTATAACACCGTTTACCATTTTAAGAACACGCTCTACCTCACCACCGAAATCAGCATGGCCTGGGGTGTCGATAACGTTTATCTTAACGTCCTTATACTTGATAGAAGTATTCTTTGCAAGGATAGTGATTCCTCTCTCACGCTCGATATCGTTTGAGTCCATGACTCTTTCTTCTACAGCCTGATTTTCTCTGAAAGTACCGCTCTGCTTGAGCATCTGGTCTACAAGGGTAGTCTTACCGTGGTCAACGTGGGCAATAATAGCAACATTTCTTAAATCTTCTCTAATCATACATACTCCTCCGATTTATCAAGACACAGCAAAGCGAATGCTTTCTGTAACGATTTGCTTAATATATTTCGCAAAAATTATAAACAATAAAAATTATAAATATATTTTCTCCCATCAAAGGAAAGAAAATCGTAATTTTTCACAAAAAGCCTATAAAACACAAAAGCACCTTGCGAAATTTTCCGCAAGGTAACTTTCCTAATTGAGAATTATAGCACATTTTTGCCGATTTGTCAAGAAAAAAGTATCATTCACAGGTTACGCCTTGTACGGTGTGCCTTAGATTAAATGATTTATGTTTTTGGCTGTTTTACACAATATTACGCCACTAATATTTTACACAAAAATAGTTGAAATCATGGTATAAAAGTTATATAATATCAATAATCAAAGATATAACTTTGATAACAGAGATCATATATTTTGAAAGGCGGAATAATCAAATGGCTAACAGAATGATACTTAATGAAACTTCATATTTCGGTGCAGGCTCGATCAGCGAGATAGTTACAGAGGCAAAGAAGAGAGCTTTTAAAAAGGCTCTTGTTGTAACAGACCCTGACCTTATCAAATTTAACGTTGCAAAGAACGTTACAGATCTTTTGGAGGAAGCAGGACTTGCTTATGATATATTCTCTCAGGTAAAGGCTAACCCTACTGTAAAGGTAGTAAAGGCTGGTATCGAAGCTTTCAAGGCAGCAGGTGCTGACTATCTTATCGCTATCGGCGGCGGCTCATCAATGGACACTGCAAAGGCTATCGGCATCATCATAAACAACCCTGAGTATGCTGACGTTACTTCTCTTGAGGGCGCTATTGACACAAAGAATCCTAGTATTCCTATAATCGCTGTTCCTACAACAGCAGGCACAGCCGCAGAGGTAACTATCAACTACGTTATCACAGACGAGGAGAAGAAGAGAAAGTTCGTTTGCGTTGATCCTCATGATATCCCGGTAGTTGCTATAATCGACGCTAAGATGATGTCATCAATGCCAAAGGGACTTACAGCTTCAACAGGTATGGACGCTCTTACACACGCTATCGAGGGCTACACAACACTTGGTGCATGGGAGCTTACAGACATGATGCACCTTAAAGCAATAGAGATAATCTCACGTTCACTGAGAAAGGCTGTTGAGAATGACCCACAGGGCAGAGAAGATATGGCTCTCGGTCAGTATATCGCAGGCATGGGCTTCTCAAACGTTGGTCTTGGCGTTGTTCACGGCATGGCTCACCCACTTGGCGCATTCTATGACACACCTCACGGAATTGCAAACGCTGTACTTCTTCCATATGTAATGGAGTACAACGCTGAATACACAGGCAAAAAGTTCAAGTACATCGCAGAAGCAATGGGCGTTGACACAACAGGCATGAGCCAGGCTGAATACAGAGCAGCCGCAGTAAACGCAGTTAAGCAGCTTTCAAAGGATGTTGGAATCCCTGAGAAGCTCCACGAGATAGGCGTTAAGGAAGAGGATCTTCAGGCACTTTCAGAGTCTGCATTCGCAGACGTATGCACAGGAGGAAATCCAAGACCTTGCACAGTTGAGTCTATCCTCGGCATCTATAAGACAGCATTCTAATTCAAAAATCTTTTATCTGCCCTCGGTTTTCGGGGGCAGATTTTTATTGCCCGAAAAGAATATTTATGGTATAATACATTTAAAGTGAGTTTAAAGTTCATAGGTTATCATATATCGTAAGATATTATACTGACTTATAGGGAGGAATTTTAATGAGATTACTTCTTGCTGAGGACGAGGTGGAGCTTGCAAATGCGCTTTCGGCAGTGCTTAAACACAAAAACTATTCTGTTGACGCTGTTTACAACGGCATCGACGCATACAACTATGCAATTGCACAGGATTATGACGGCATAATACTTGACATTATGATGCCTGGTATGGACGGCATACAGGTGCTTACAAAACTTCGTGAAAAGGGTATCGACTCCCCTGTTCTTCTGCTTACTGCAAAGTCTGATATTGACGATAGGATAACCGGACTTGATTCAGGTGCTGACGATTATCTTACAAAGCCCTTTGCAATGGGCGAGCTTCTTGCGAGAATAAGGGCAATGACACGCCGCCGCACTGAGTTTGCACCCTCTACCCTTACTTTCGGAAACGTTTCTCTCAACAGACAGAGCTTTGAGCTTTCAGGTCCTAACGGCTCTCAGAAGCTTGGCAACAAAGAGTTTCAAATGATAGAAGCACTTATGCTAAATCACGGCACGCTTATTTCCACAGAGCGTTTCATGGAAAAGATATGGGGCTATGACTCTGACGCTGAGATAAACGTGGTGTGGGTATATATTTCATATCTGCGTAAAAAGCTTGGTCTTATCGGTGCAGATGTCGAGATAAAAGCCACAAGGGGCGTGGGCTACACACTAGAGGAAAAGCATAATGATTAAGCGTTTACAGCGGAAATTCGTTGTTATCGCCGCTGTGTGCCTTCTTATCGTAGAGTTTACCATAATAGGCGGCATAAATGGAGTGAACATCTATCAGACCAACAAGAATGCAGACAATCTGCTGAACATAATAATCGAAAACGACGGCAGATTTCCTGAGTTCGACCCCAAGGGCATGAAGCATGACAAGCCGCAGGATAATTCAGACAGCGCCTCTCCCCCTGAGAGCAAAAAGCCTGATAAGCACAGAGGCTTTAACGAGGAAACTAAGTATCAGACAAGGTATTTTGTTGTATACGCCGACAGCAATGGCGAAATAACCAAGGTAGATACAGGACACGTTGCGGCGGTGTCAAGTTCGCAGGCTATAGAATACGGTGAAAGCGTTCTTGACAGCGGTAAGACCTCAGGCACGTCGGGAAACTATCGCTACAAAACAGGCGACACTGACAAAGGCAAGATAATAGTTTTTATGGACTGCCGCAGTGACAGCACAACCAAAAATCGCTTTTTGCTGGTGTCGTGCGCTATAGGTACGGCAGGATATATACTTGTATGTCTGCTTATCATAATCTTCTCAAAACGTGCCATAAGACCTGTTGTGGAAAGCTTTGAAAAGCAAAAGCAGTTCATCACCGACGCAGGGCATGAGATAAAAACACCGCTGGCCATAATCTCCGCAAACACGGAAGTTCTTGAAATGGTGTCAGAGCCAAACGAGTGGACGGTGAGTATAAAAAATCAGATAACAAGGCTCAACGGTCTGCTGAAAGAGCTTTTGAGCCTTGCAAAAATGGAGGAGGAAAAGCCTGCTCTTACCATGGCTGATTTCAATATCTCTGACGCTGTTTATGATGCCGCTTCGCCTTTTATTACCCTTGCGGAAACAAAGGGCAAAAAGCTCACCATTGATGTTGCCAACGGACTTTCCTATCACGGCGACGAGGGTGCGATAAGACAGCTTGTTTCTATCCTCACGGAAAATGCGGTGAAATATGCTGACGAGGGCGGCGAGATAATAGTAAAGCTTTTCACCTCTCACAATGGCAAGGAAACAGACCTTGAAGTTTCAAACACCTGCAAAGAACCACCGCAAGGCGACCTAACAAAACTTTTTGACAGATTTTATCGTGACGACAGCTCACGTTCTCGGTCAAAAGACGAGAAAAAGGGTGGCTACGGCATTGGACTTTCTATTGCACAGGCAATAGTCAGGTCGCACAAAAGCAAGATATCATGCAAAGTCGAAAACGGCATGATGATATTTACAGCACAGCTTAAATAACTGCAAAGCAGAGTTGGTCACCAGCCACTCTGCTTTTTTATAATATGACATTTGTCACATGAAGATGTGACTTTGCTCACTAGCTTTTTGACGGATAGTATTGTATAATGTTAATACAAACTAAGGGAGGTTTTTTTCTTATGGCTGAAACTGTAGTAAAAATAGACAATCTGGTAAAAAGATACAAGGAACTTATTGCTCTTGACCACTTTGATCTTGAAATAAAAAAAGGCGAGGTCTTCGGACTTCTCGGTCCTAACGGTTCGGGCAAGACCACCACGATAAACTGCCTGCTCTCACTGTTGGCATACGATAAGGGCGACATCGAGATATTCGGTGAAAAAATGTCCCCTGTGAACTATGGGGTAAAAAAGCGTATTGGCGTTATAATGCAGAATGTTGCGGTGTTTGACGAGCTGACTGTGTATGAGAACATTGACTATTTTTGTGGGCTTTACATCACCGACAAAGCCACACGAAAGAAATATGTTGACGATGCCATAGCTTTTGTGGGACTTGAGAACTTCGTGAAGTTCCACCCTAAAAAGCTTTCAGGGGGTCTGCTCAGACGACTTAACATTGCCTGTGGTATCGCACACAAGCCTGAGCTTATCATACTCGACGAGCCGACAGTTGCTGTTGACCCACAATCAAGAAACAAGATACTGGAGGGCATTTTACAGCTTAACCGTGAGGGTGCGACTATAATTTACACATCCCACTACATGGAAGAAGTCGAGCAGATATGCACACGTATCGCCATAATGGATAAGGGCAGTAAAATAGCCGAGGGTACTACAGAGGAACTCAAACGCATGATAAAGAACACCGAAACTATCACCGCCGAGATACTCCAGCTTCCTGAAAACGTCCGTGAACAAATAGAAGCTTTGGAACACGTTTATAATGTTTCCTATGCCGACAACAAGCTCGTTGCACGCTGTACAGGGGGACGGCACAATCTTATTGAGATACTGAAAATATTGCAGGAAAATCAGGTGGGCTTCGGCAGCGTTTATTCTGAGCAGCCTACCCTCAATGACGTTTTCCTTGAAATAACCGGCAAAGCTCTCAGGGATAAGGAGTGATAGAATGTTCTCAAACATATTCAAATACGAATTTAAAAGCTGTCTGCGTCAAAAAGCCGTACTCTTCTGGCTCATAGCCTTTCCTATAATACTGGGTTGCTTTTTTAAGATGGCGTTTTCAGGAATATACGAAAAAGATGTTGTATTCAATGCGATACCTGTTGCGGTGACAAATATAGAAGAAAACGATATCCTTAAACAGGTGCTTGAACAGATATCAGATAGTGATGAGGCTCTTTTCAAGGTGACGTATACAGACATTGACAAGGCAGAAGAAATGCTTAAAAGCGAGGATATAAAAGGCATTATAAAGGCTTCCGACCTCTCCCTTGAGTTTGGCTCAACAGGTATCCAGCAGACCATTGTAAAGACTTTCATACAGCAATACAAAACTCAGGAAAAGATAATAACCGACACTGCAAAGAACGCTCCGCAAAAGCTTGATAAGGTCATAGCTTCCCTTTCTGAGAAGATAAGCCCAAATGAGGATATACCTCTTCACGGCAATCCTGACATAACGATACAGTTTTTCTATAATCTTCTTGCCATGACGGCACTTTTCGGCTCGATGTCAGGTCTGTTCGTGGCACAGGAAAATCAGGGCGACCTGTCTGCACTTGGCGCAAGACGTTGCTGTTCTCCAGTGAACAAGCTTACAAGCATAACGGCAACGCTCCTTGCTTTTCATGTGGTGGAAATGATATGCATGGTGATATCGGTGACGTTCCTGAGATTTGTGCTTAAAGTGGATTTCGGCAGTAAGCTCCCCCTTGTTTACCTTGCCGCAGTGCTAGGCGGAATAATGGGAATATCCATGGGATTTTTCGTTGGCTCTTTCCGCATAAAAGAGGGTTTAAAAATGTCTGTTGTCATGGCGGTATCAATGACCTGCTGTTTCTTCAGCGGTCTTATGTCAAACACCATGAAAGGCACTGTTGCAGAGCATTGCCCGATATTCAATGAAATAAACCCTGCCGCAATTATCTCAGACAGCTTTTACTGTCTTAATCTCTACGAAGATTACAGGCGGTTCACAGTGAAGATAATTTCAATGGCGATATACACAGTGCTGTTCACCCTTGGTGGATATGTTCTTACAAGGAGGCGTAAATATGCAAGTCTTTAAGACCTTTATGAAAATACTCAAAACAAGGCTTACGTCTGCTATATTATATCTCGTCATATTTATGGTCATAGCAGTAATAATGGCGGATACTGCAAAAGATAACAATGACTATGAGGACTATAAAATGTCCATATCCGTCATTGACCGTGACAACAGTGCCGAAAGCAAGCGTTTGCAGGACTTTATATTCAGCGGCAACAAAAAGGTGGAGCTTGCAGATGATGAAGACGAGGTCATCGACGCCGTTTATTATCAGCGTGCCAACTATGTTCTGTATATAAACAAGGGCTTTGGCGACAAGATAAACGCAGGGGATTTTGACGGACTTTTTGAGAATTTCAAAATGCCCTCCAGCTACGGCGGACAGCTTTTTGAAAGCAGGCTTGACAACTATCTTTCAAGCGTAAAGGCGTACATGACGGCAGGTGAAAGCACAGAAAACGCTATGGAGCTTGCCCAATCGGCAGTTTCTCAGCAAGTTAATGCGGAGCTTAAAAACTTTAACAACAAGGGCGGAACAGGTATGCCGGCAATATTCGGCTACTATTTTCAGTATCTTGCATACGTTATGCTTTCCATGCTCATTGTTACCCTTTGCCCTGTAATACTTACGCTAAACAGAAAAGGCGTTCGTGAACGCACAATGTGTTCAAGTCTGACGTCAGCAAACTACAGCAGACAGACGGCTCTTGGGGCAAGTATCTTGGTGTTTAGCATATGGCTTTTGTTTATGATAGTCGCAATAATTTGGGGCAAAACGCTCAGCGTGAAATTCTGGCTTGCCTGCCTTAACAGCTTTGTATATATCATTGCCGCCGCAGGCATAGCAATGATAATAGCGCAGTTTGACATTAGCGACAACGGCATAAATGCTATATCGAACATAATCGGTCTTGGCATGAGCTTTCTTTGCGGAGTTTTCGTGCCGCAGGAATTGCTCACAGGAGGCGTTCTTGCAGTGGGAAGATTGTTCCCTGCATACTGGTACACCAAAGCCAACAATATGCTTTTCGGCATGAGCGGTGGAGTATTCAGCACAAAGGAATATCTTATCTGCATTGGTATCGAGGCACTGTTTGCAGTAGCATTCTTTGCTGTGGCTGCTCTGCTTGTTAAGCAAAAGCGTGAGGGTGATGTAAATTCCCTTGCATAAGTTGACAATAATATGGCTGTGTGTTATACTCTTATTGTTACGGAGCTGACACGCAGCCTTTTTGCGTCAGCTAAAGAAGATCATAGATGAAAAAGAGGAAAAAGTATGGATAGATTACAGCTCGACAAAAATGCAAAGCTCACAGGCAGAGTATATTTCAAAGACGAGGTAATGTGGCTCGGTCTTTCAGGAAGCGGTGCGTCATTCACATTTGACGGCACAAAGCTTGTTTTGAAGCTCAAAGGCGACAATATCGCAGTGGGCGATAATCCTATCGACTATGCAAGGATAGCCGTTTATGTTGACGGCAAAAGAGTAGTTGACGAGATGATCGACTGTGCAGAAAAAGAGGTCATGGTAATAGGCCGCACGGAAAGTGCAAAGTCGGTGGTGGAGATAATAAAACTTTCGGAATCTCCAATGTCAGCAATTGGCATTGAAGCTTTCACCGAGGGCAGTGCTGAGGCCTTGCCTGAAAAACCGCTTAAAATAGAATTTATCGGCGACTCTATAACCTGCGGCTACGGCGTTGACGATGAGGACGAAAACCACCAGTTCACCACCGCCACAGAGGACGTTACAAAAGCCTACGCCTACAAGACTGCAAAGGCACTTGACGCTGAATACAGTATGTTTTCAGCCAGCGGCTACGGTATAGTATCAGGCTATACTGAGGGTGACGAGCCTATCAGCGAACAGACAATTCCACAGTTCTATTGCAGCTACGGCTTTTCAAGGGGCAATTTTACAGGAACTGCTCCGCAGGATATACCATGGGATTTCAGCAAATATGTTCCGCAGATAATCGTTATAAACCTTGGCACAAACGACGACAGCTACTGCCGTGACCACAAGGACAGGCAGGCTGTTTTCTCAAAGCTTTATGCTGATTTTCTTGCGGTCGTTCGTGAGAAAAATCCGCAGGCTTACATTCTCTGCACTGTCGGAATAATGGGCGAGAGGATATTCCCTGCTGTTGAGGAGGGAATAAAGATATATCTTGAAAGCCACGCAGACAGCAAGATAAGCTCAATGATGTTCCATGAGCAGGACGGAGCAAATGACGGCTTTGCGGCAAACTGGCACCCTACTGAAAAGACCCACAACAAGGCAGCGGCAGTGCTTACGGAAAAACTCAGAGAGATAATAAAAAGTATATAACAAAAGCGACAGTCGGTAACGGCTGCCGCTTTTTTGTCATTTTACGCCAATTCTCATTCTGTAGCAGAACGAACAGGAAAGCATGGCTAGTTTCAGAACTGTTCTTTGAAAGCTTTCCTTATAAGAACACATATTTCAGCACGAAAAGCACTGCAAGCACATACATAAGCGGTGTGATATCCTTGCGCTTTCCGCAAATAAGATTTATAACAACGTATGAGATTATTCCAAGAGAGATGCCCTCTGAAATGCTGTAGAAAAGAGGCATTGAAAGAATACAAAGATACGCAGGGATAGCCTTTGTATAATTGCCGTCATCAAACTTGATGTCAGTGATAGAGCTGAACATCAAAAAGCCTACTACTATAAGTGCAGGAGCTGTTGCAAATGACGGGATAGCCGTGAAGATAGGTGCAAAGAACATTGACAGTGCAAACAGCACTGCGGCTGTGATAGAGGTAAGACCTGTTCTGCCTCCTGCGGCAACGCCTGCTGAGGACTCAACGAATGTTGTTGTGGTGGAAGTACCAAGAACTGCGCCTGCTGTTGTGGCAACGGCGTCAGCAAGAAGCGCAGGCTTTATCTGCGGAAGTCTGCCCTTTTCATCAAGCATATCTGCCTTTGAACATACGCCGATAAGAGTGCCTAAAGTGTCGAAAAGGTCAACGAACAGGAAAGAGAATACCACGACTATAAAATTGAAGATACCAATGCTGTGCATATCCACCTTAAAGCACTGACCAAATGTTTCGCCAAGCTTTGAAAAATCCGTAAGCGACATTGTAGGGAAAAGTGAGTTGTAGCCGCTTTCAGCGTCAGGTACATACAACCCTACAAGTTGACATATCATGCCTATTACCCATGTTGCCACTATACCCATAAGAATAGAGCCACGGACTTTTTTGATATATAGGATAATAGTGATGAAAAGTCCCACGATAGTGAGAAGCGCACATATGCCCGAAGTTGTGAAATTCTTGCGGAAGCCTGTTATGGTAACAAGAGTGGCTGAACTGTCAACGCAAAGTCCGGCATTCTGAAGTCCGATAAAGGCAATGTAAAGACCGATACCAACGGACACCGCTTTTTTCAGCACCACAGGTATTGCATTGAAAATGGCTTCTCTGACGTTTGTAAGAGAAAGCACGATAAAGACGATACCCTCGATGAAAACCGCCAGCAGTGCAACCTGCCATGGATAGCCGTAGCCTGCCACAACAGTGTAAGCCATGTAAGCGTTAAGTCCCATACCTGCGGAAAGCACAAAAGGCAGATTTGCCATAAGTCCCATGCACACTGTTCCAATAACAGAGGCGATACAGGTGGCAAGAAGTACGGCTGTAGGATCCATGCCCGTACTGCCGAGAATGCTCGGGTTTATGGCAAGGATATATGCCATGGTCATGAAAGTCGTCACGCCCGCCATTATCTCAGTTTTAACATCGGTGTGATTTTCTTTCAGCTTGAATATTTTTTCCGTCATATTTTATTATGCCTGCGTTGCAGACATTTCCTCCTTTCAATACGGGGATACTATCTTATTATACCGATTTTACAACATTTTTCAAGCCTGATTTATTAAGGCAACACCGCACAAAGCCCGCCTGACGGCTTTGCACGCCATCTGCTTGCAGATTTTCCGTCATATCACACAAAAATCCCTTGACATACGGCAGTATGCCTGCGGAATTTTTGTGCAATCTGACAAAAAAATCTGACTACGCATCTGACGCACAATCTTTGCGCGGTATTGCCTTAATTGAATAAAATTTATCATTTAAGAAGCACTGTTACTAACGTCAGACTTTATTTTCCACTGACTATTGAGCCAATAAATGCGGTTTTCGATCCAATTGAAAAGATCCTCCGCAGAGTCAGGACCCCACTCTTCGCCTTTTCTAAGGTCGGCGTCATACTCTTTGAGATATTCACGCTCTGCTTTTATACAGCCCTGTAAAAGCTTCTCCCGGCTCATCTCCGTCCACTTTTCCTTGACAGCGTCCATAAACCAATCCTGCTTACAAAGAACGATAAACCATGGGTTTGAACGGTCGCCTTTTTTAGCCACAAAATTCTTGTCTGTGAAAGCACCAGCATAATATTTCTCAGTGCTGTCATTATATGCCCAGTTAAAATCCCAAGGTGAGGTAAATTTCAGCTTAGGACATTTACTGTCCTTTGAAAGATCAACGCACATATAGAAGCTTCCCTCACCACAGTCATAGTCATGTACGATCTCATAAAGAATATACATATCTCTCACTGAGTCTATATCCATAACATTAGAAATGGCTTCCTCAGCGGTGGTAACATCAGAGTCAACAAGGTCATAATTTTCATCAAATTTGTAATACTTGCCGTTCTCGCAGGCTTCATAAACTATCTTGAACAGATTGTTGAGATACTTGTCAATAAAGTCTATCTGATTTTGCGAATAGAGGTCATTCTTGATAGAATATTCCGCAGGAACGAACTGCCTTGTTTCGCCGTTTATGTCGGTGACAGTGGCATTTTCATAGTCCATGCTTATATAATGGTTATCCTCATCGCTTGTTGCATAGTTGTCAAGCTCAAGATAATAGCCTATATCAGTGTCAGTGTAGCCCTCCTCAGGCTCGGAGATATCCACTCTGTTTGGATTTATCTGACACTGTTCGCAAAGCTCATAAACGCCTTGAAACTCCTCGTTCACATAGAGGTGAACAAGCTGACCGTCTGAGCAGAAATTGCTGTCACCCATGATAGTTCTGCCAAAACGGAATGCGATATCATTTCTTATTAGATCCCAATCTGATTTCAACAGCACCCAGCTTTTGCACTCTGCGCCGTTATTAAGCCCAAGCATATTTGTCTTTTTATCAAATTTTATCCTATAAGGCACTTTGTTTGCAAGGATCTGACTAACATCGCCGTAATATGCGCTTGAATTTCCTCTTACCTTTATGCCTGCTGAGGCTTCGTTTATCTCCAATTTTTCATCACAATTGAAAACGTCCACCACGCAGGAAGTATACTTCTTCCTTGAAGCTATCATATCGTCAGGGGCAGTCGTGACGCTTATAACAGGTATCTTACTTTCTAATCGTATCTTTTTCTTAAAACTTTCTTTTTCAGCCTTGTCAGCACTCAGGCTTTCATAAGTAGCAGGTTCAGAGTTTATCACCTGTTTTGTGGTGGCAGGGAGAGTTACAACAGGCTCAGCCGTTGTTGTCACAGCCTGAGATCCGGCAGAACTACTCTCTGCTTTTGAGCTTTCCCCTGTTTCTTTAGCACAGCTTGTGAGTATTGCTCCCGTCATGGCTACTGCACATACAGCAGCGATAATTCTTCTGTTCATATCATTTCTCATATTATTATCTTTCCATTTATTGTGCATTACACACATATTTTTTATCATATAACTTATTCAATTATAGCACATTGACATAGATAATACAATATGCTATAATCATAAAAGTAAGTGGGATAATTTATGCACTAACACGATTATATAGGAGGTTTTTTGAAATGTTTATACCTGACGATAAAAGATATGACAAAATGATATACAACCGCTGTGGGAAAAGCGGGCTTAAGCTTTCTGCGTTGTCTTTGGGCTTTTGGCAGAATTTCAGCCTGAAAAACAATTTTGAGAACATGGAAAGAATGGTACACACTGCGTTCAACAGCGGTATCACACATTTTGACCTTGCAAACAACTATGGCAATCCCTACAACGGCTCGGCAGAGGAAAACTTCGGCAGGATACTCGACCGTGGCATGAGAGAGTTCCGTGACGAGATGTGCATTTCCACCAAGGCAGGCTATGAAATGTGGGCAGGTCCATACGGTGACAGAAACGGCTCGAGAAAATATCTCACGGCAAGCCTTGACCAATCTCTAAAAAGAATGGGACTTGAATATATTGACATTTTCTATCACCATGTAAGAGATCCCGAAACGCCTCTTGAAGAGACTGCCCTTGCACTTGACAATGCAGTAAGGCAGGGCAAGGCGCTTTATGTTGGCATATCAAATTACAACAGAGCCGACACAGCCGAAATGCTGAAAATTTTCCGTGAGCTCAGAACTCCTTTTATTATCAATCAGCCCTCATATTCCATACTCAACCGCTGGATAGAGGACGATAAGCTTGACAGCCTTGCACTTTCTGAGGGCTTTGGCATTGCAGTGTTCTCACCGCTGTATCAGGGCTTTCTCACAAGCAAATATCTAAAAGGCATACCGGCAGATTCAAGGGTAGGCAAAGGCGAAACATGGATAGGCAATGAGCTTAACGACAAAATGATAGAAAAGCTCAACAAGCTTAATGATATCGCCGCTTCGAGGGGACAGACCCTTTCGCAAATGGCACTTTCATGGGTGCTTCACAACAAGGCTGTTACTACTGTGCTTATCGGTGCAAGCCGTCCTGAGCAGATAACGGAAAACATAGGCTGTCTTGACCGCCTTGACTTCACAGAAGCTGAACTTGCAGAGATAGACAGGCTTGCGAAGATGTAATAAAGAAGCTGTCAGAGCCACCGTCCTGACAGCTTTTTTATGCGTTATAATAGTGAACGTAATCGTCAAGCACATCTGCCGTAAGCTCAAAAGGATAATTTTTAAGCTTGGCAGGGTTGGCAAGTATTCCGTCCCTGTCCTTTTTCCAAAGCTCCTCTGACATATCAAGCTTGCCAAAAAGCGTCCTGATATAATCCCTGAAAGCGTCGATATCGTCAAAGCCAAGAAGCTGTTTTACAACATACTCAGCTTCGGTGCTGTCACCGTATTTTTTCAAAAAGCCTGACAGAAAAACGCCTACTGCCTTGCCGTGGGGTACGCCATTTTCATAGGTCAAAGTATAGCTCAGACCGTGAGGTATGCTTGTGCCTGTGTAGGCTATCGCCATGCCTGCAAGCACTGATGCCTGCATGAAAGTTGAGAACTCATCATCGGTCATATGAGCAAATCTCTCCTCAGTTTCAAGACAGCCCTTACAGCTTGCCCAAAGCCTCATACCCTCCTCAGCGTATGCACGGCTGAACGCATTTGCGTTGGTGTTGAGCCGTGACTCTATCATGTGAGCAAGTGCGTCAACGCAGGTGCTTTTCATGCCGCTGTATGAGGAGGTTTTAAGATAGCTGTAGTCAACCAATGCAAGTGACGGGAATATTTTGTGGGCAATAGATTTCTTGGTCTGCTTGATGTGGGAAGTCAGGATAGAATAAGGTGTAGCCTCCGAGCCTGTTCCGCAGGTGGTAGGCACACAGACTATAGGGTAAAAAGGTAGTTTCGCAGGAGTGTAAAGAAGCTCCTCCACCTTGGCAATGCTGTCTGAAAACTCACACTTCTCAGCTTTTACAACGCTCTCGCTTTCGGAAAACTCGGCATTTTCGCAAACTATCCCATTCTTAGCAAGCATTGATATCGCCTTGCTAGCGTCCATTGGCGAACCGCCGCCCACTGCCACGAACATATCTACGCCGTATTTTACCGCCGCCGTTGCCGCCGTGTAAACAGTTTCCACAGACGGGTTTTCCTCAATATCATTATATATCACATATCCAATGCCCTGACTTTCAAGCACTGCCTTGACATCATCAAGAGAACCATTCACCGCAGAAGAATATCTGCCTGTGACTATCATGGCTTTTTTGCCAAGTTCCGCTATTTTGCCCCCGTGGTTTTTTACCGCTCCATTTTCTATGTAAATATCTGTAGGTATATTTCTCATTTTTTACGCTCCTTTGGGCTTTTTATCCATTATAGCACCTTTGACGGCGATTTTCAAGCCTTGACTTTGTGGAACATATGTGCTATAATATTAGTAATAAATCATGGAGGGAAAAGCTATGCACTTCACAACGGCAAAAGGTATACTCTTGCAAAAAAACGGCATGAATTTATATCATGGCTGTCAGCACGGCTGTATTTACTGCGACAGCCGCTCGGTATGCTATAATATGCAGCATGATTTTGAAGATATCGAAATAAAAGAAAACGCCGTGGAGCTTCTCGAAGAAGCCCTCAAACGCAAACGCCGCAGGTGCATGATAGGCATGGGCGCAATGTGCGACCCTTATATGCCACTTGAAATGACAGTACAGCTCACGCTGAAAAGCCTTATGGCAATAGAAAAATACGGCTTTGGTGTCACGCTTATCACAAAGTCTGACAAAATTCTCCGTGATATTGATATAATCCAGCGCATAAACCAAAAGAGCAAGGCGGTCATTGCAATGACCCTTACAACGGCTGACGAAAAGCTTTGCAGGATACTAGAGCCGAATGTTTGCACCACTCAAGGGCGATACGAGGTGCTGAAAGAGTTTCAGCGGCGTGAAATCCCAACTGTCGTGTGGCTCACGCCTATTCTGCCTTTTATAAACGATACGGAAGAAAATTTACGCCGCATATTGGATATGTGCTTTGATGCAGGCGTTAAGGGGATAATATGCTTTAGCTTCGGGGTCACTCTCCGTGAGGGCGACAGAGAGTATTTTTACAAGAAGCTTGACGAGCATTTTCCGGGAATGAAAGAAAAATATATCCGTACCTTTGGAAATTCTTATATCTGCAATAGTCCGAACAATAAGAAACTTATGGATATTTTTGTATCTCAGTGCAAAAGCCATGGTGTCATGTACAGCCCAGAGGAGATTTTCGCATACGAAAACGAATTTGACGTGAGTGACGGTCAGACGAGTATTTTTGACACCACCAATTGAAAACCTCTCCCCTTTATGTTATAATAAATAAAAAAACATCAAGGTGAAGCAATGAACAAAAATCAAAATATAGCTATGGGAATATCCCTTGCTGTGGTGGCAATAATGGTCGGCTCGGCGGAGATCTTCGGGGAAAAGGAAATAATTTTTCCTGAGATAACGGCGGTGGCAATGGGTGCGCTAATTGCGCCTGTGCAATCTTGGAACACCTCTCGAACACGGCTTTTTGCGGCGATAGTTTCTGCCGCCGTCGCAGGCGTGTGCATAGTGCGGTTTATCCCTGAGATACTTATACTTCGTATAGCTTTGGGACTTCTTGTAGCAGTGAGCGTTATAACACTGTCAAAAACTAGCTTCGTTCCTGCCGTTTCCGCCTGCATACTTCCGATACTTATGGGTACAAAAAGCTCTGTTTACGTAATTTCCGTTGCGGTCATGACAGCATTTATACTTATTTTTCAAAAAGTTCTTGAGTGCTTTGGACTTCATGAAAAGTATAAATATAGACCTATTGAACCAAGCTCAGAGCTTCTCAAACTAAGAGCAAAACAAGTCATCACGGTGCTTGTTATCTGCATATTGCCTGCGCATTTTTACGAGATATTCTTTATCGCTCCGCCGCTTATCGTTGCATTTTTTGAGCTTAGCGGCAAAGGCTCAAAGCTTATGAAAAGGAAATACACAGCAATTGCTCTCATGGCGGCGGCTGCGTTCGCAGGCGTTATGGCAAGATTTTTTATCTCTGAAAAGCTTGGGCTTACCCTGACATTTGGTGCAGTTTTATCCTCGGCTGTGATATTCGTTCTTTGCCGAAAAGCAAAGCTTTATTTTCCTCCATGCTGTGCAATATCTACCTTGCCTTTTATAATCCCTAAAACGGCAATAATAAAATTTCCATTTGAGGTCACAGCAGGATATATTGTCCTTACCATTGCCGCAGTTATCATAACCAAAATAGACAATAATACAAATTAGGCATAATCAAAAACGTACAAAGCTTTATGATCCGACCCTCAGAAGTTAGACCAAAAATCTAACGATTTGGAGGTCACATCATTACGCTCTGTACGTTTTTTTGTATATTAAGAAATCATTCTCTGTTTTTAAGCACCTCGGCAGGGGTTATCTTGCCAAGCTTTCTTACAAGAATTGATGTGATGATAAAGTATGTTGCCATTACTCCTGCGAAAATTATAACGTAAGCATACCATGGGAATGCAAGGTTTATTCCGCTTGTTACGTTTGGAATGAACACTGGGAAAACCTTGTCCATAAACATCTTTGAAAGCGGTATCTCGATAAGTGCGCCCAAAGTTATGATAATTGCGTTTCCGTTTAGGTAAAGCTTTTTCACGTCCTTGGTCTTATAGCCGAACACTTTCACAAGAGATATTCCAAAGGAAGCCCTTTCTATTGTAACATTCAGCATAAGGAACATCACAGAGCAGAAAATTATTACAGCAACTGCGATAAGCATTACTATCATTGACATCATAAGATCCGTGAAAACTGCCGCTGAACGCTCGATATCCGATTTTGTTGTTGTGCTGTAAAGTCTGCCCTCGTCAATGTCAAGTTTCTTGTCTGAGAGCAAACAGTTGTAGTAAGTGTCGCTCTCACCGAAAAGCTCACGCATACTGTCAATATCCATGAACACCATAAGTCCGCCACGCTCGTCGCAGATATCCTCCACTGTGAATGCGTAATCCATTGAGGTCGCATCGTCTGTCAGGATAAACTTATCGCCCTTTGCCACTCCGTAACGCTCCACAACTGACTGACTCACTGTTATAAAGCTCTTGCCCTTGTGCGTTTTCACATCATAATACTTGTTGTCGCTGTCCATACCCATAACGGTGACATCAAGGTTATAGCCAAGCTGTTCCTTTGAAAGCGTTTTTACAAAGCAAGCCTCGCCACCTTCTGGAACGCTTTCCTCTGGATATTTCAGAGTGTACATATACTCGTATTTTGTGTCATTTATAGTGTCTTTTCTCACGTTCTCACAGAGATAGTAGCAATCAACGCCAAGCATAAGAATGAACAGTGAAAACAGCATACTGAGAAGCACTGTTATGCCTGTGCGCATTTCACGAAGCATTTGGCGTATCTGAAATCTGCGGATAAAATTCCTGCTCTTTATCTTCACTCTGCTGTAGTGACCTGTTTTCTGCTCGTTTCTGATAAGTGAAAGAGCCGTCTGAGAAAGCCGCTTGTTTATCACAAGGGTATTAACTATAAACGAAACAACAGGAGGCATTACAATGCTGTAAATGATAAGATACAAAGGATAAACAGGGGTAAAATCAGGGAGCGAGGAATATGCGTAGCTGTCGAGAAGCTGATAATCGATTCCCACAGGCGAGAAGCCTATGACCGCACCGATTATTCCGCCAACAAATGCAACTATAGTCGGCAATGTTACGTAGTGGCGGATAAGATCTTTTTTCTTTGCGCCAAGTGCATAAAGCGCACCTATAACACTGCTTTCACGCTGAATCTGATGAATGACGAAAACAGAGATAACATAGGTAAGAAGTGCCATAAGTATAACACCCACACCAAGTCCTGCATATTTGTTCATGACAACGTCACCTGCCGCACCAGCTATACGAACGTTGTCGCCCTTTTTCACGAACATTGTCAGGTTGTCAAGATCAATGGTGAACAACTCGTCAAGAAGCTCGTCAGCCTGCTTTTTGAAGCTATCAATACCATTTGCAAGGCTTTCTGCACCGCTGTATGCACATCTTGCACCCTCTGACAGGTCTTTTGAGCCGTCATATGCGGCCTTAACTCCTGCCGTGATAGCGTTCGCACCCTCTGGGAGTGCCTTTGCACCCTCGTAAAATCCGCCCATTGCGTCATAGAGAGCGTCTGCTCCCTCAGAAAGGTCTTTCACACCGTCTTTAAGGGTCTGAGAGCCGTCATAGAGCTTGTCGATACCATTTGAAATATCGTCACGCTGCTTCAAGACGTCCTTGATAGTTTCAAGATAATACTTGTCTGTGACTTTTTTATAATCAAAGTCAAAATCCTCGATCATTTTCTTCAGCTCATCGTCAGTTGCCTTGCCGTTAAGTCTGTAAGCATAGCAGAGGTCTTCGGCTTTCTGTTCGCTGTCATTTTTGAAATAGTCATACTGATCGTCGCTTACGAAAAGAAGTCCGAAGCCCTTGCTTGACACAGCCGTGTCAGAGAAATTTTCAAAAGGTGTGTCATAGTCAGGTGTAGTTCCTATTCCAACTATCTCAAATTCAACTCCGCCTGCTGTAAGCTTATCGCCCACTGACAGAGAATGTTCCTCGCTGTAGCGCTTTTCGACTACCGCTTCGCCCTTTTTCTCAGCAAGTCTGCCGCTGTCAAGCTCGATAAGGTCAATGTCATTTCTTTTACGGAAAACACGGAGCTTTGAGCCGTCCTTCGCGGTAACGTCAATGCTGAAATGCTGTTCAAGAGTAATTCCTTTGTCTGATATTTCCTTTTCCTGCTCGTCTGTAAGAGGAATAAAAACGCCGAACTGTCCGTCCTCGACCTTGTTTTGCTTACCATGTTCGGCAGTTCCGTCGATGATAGTGTCTGCGCTTGCAACCACGGAAACTATTATGTACATTCCCATTACGATAAGCAATACAAGCGCAAGATAACGTGCAAAATTTGTTTTAAGCTCACGTCCGAGCCTTTTTCTGAGTACCCTGTTCATTACAAGTCCTCCAGCTCTGCGGCAGGTATGCGTGTTTCGTTAAGATAATCCTTTTTGATAAGTCCGTCCTTAACGATTATTACCTTATGCACCATATTTTTTATAGCGTTGTTGTGGGTAACGATAAGCATTGTTGTGCCATATTTTGCATTGATTTTTTCCAGCAGGATAAGAATATCCCTTGAAGTTTTGGAGTCAAGAGCGCCTGTAGGCTCGTCGCACAAAAGCAGCTTTGGATTTTTTATAAGTGCCCTTGCTATAGCACATCTCTGCTGCTGACCGCCTGAAAGCTGTGACGGAAACTTGTTTCTGTGTTCGGAAAGTCCCAATGTTGTGAGAAGTTCTTCCATATCCAGTGGCGAATCTGAAAGATATTCACAAACCTGAATATTTTCCACAACTGTCAGATTTGGAACGAGGTTATAAAACTGAAAGATAAAGCCCAGATTTTCCTTTCTGTAGTCGGCAAGCTTATCAGGTTTAAGACCGAAAATTTCCTTACCGTCGACCTTAACAGAGCCACTGTCCATAGTGTCAAGACCGCCTATGCAGTTAAGAAGCGTGGATTTACCAGAGCCGCTCGTACCCTGAATAACGCACATCTGACCTTTTTCTAGACTTGTGGTGATACCCTTTAGCACCTGAATATAGCTGGCGTCACTGCCGTAGCTTTTCTTCACATCTTTGATCTCCAAATACATATCATTTCCTCCATTTATGAGTTAGACTTAGCTAACTTTACTTTATATAAAAATGTGCATATCTGCACATTTCATCGACATTTGAGATACAAAATTCACACATAACGTTGTTATGTAGGTTTCTAAAAGTTACCGCCCGCAGGCGGCAATTTTCTAATCCTCGACTATCATTGTAAACCATATTTTTATTAGAAACTCCATTACTCTGCGCATATGGAGCTTTGCCTTTTCCACATCTCTCTCGTGAGTTAGCAAATGAGTGTAGGCGTCAACACTTATATGGGTTATCCAATGAAGCATATACTCATCAACGTGGCAGTTAGGCATTCTTGCGGCAGCTTTTTCCGCTGATATTCTAAAGCCCTGTTCTGTCATATCTACGATCATATCCACAGTATTTTCATACTCAGACCCTTGCGCACCCGTGAGCAGCAGCATAAAAACGTCATAGTGGAGATACATATAATCAACAAGCTTGTCAAGGTCGGTGTGAGTATCAATGTGATACTCAGCAGACAGCACCGCAGGGTCATCGCTATCCATATCCTGAGCGTCCTGCATATAATGCTCCGTAAGAAGCCTGCAAAGCTCTTTCAGCGGCTCATCGACAATAGCTTTGAACAAGTCATTTTTATTTTTAAAAAAGAAATACAGCGCACCGGTCGTAACGCCTGCGTCAGCGCATATTTTTCTCAGAGAAGCCTTCATATAACCATTTTCAGAGAACTCGGCCATTGCACTTTCCAACAGCTTTTCCCTTGTTTCAAGTTCGTCACCCATTACTGCACCCCGCTTTCCACTTCACATAACACTGTTATCTTAACATATAGCGCTCGATATGTCAATACATTTACTATATTTTCAGCATATTATATGATATCGAAACATAACAGCGTTATGTGATTGGTGACTATTACAAAATAAAATGGGAAGCGGCATACCTGTCTGGTCAGATCTCACGATTTCAGACGGGTTAAAGTATATAAGCGATAGCTATAAAATTGCTATGGTTTACAACTGTGACAGCGCTCCTATGCTGGTTCTTGAAAACAAGTACTCATATAGCTGGGATATTTGCATTAGTGCAAGCGAGGTATCGTCAGGAGTTGCTTTCTACTCATACGATGACATTGCACAAGCTTTCAGCAACTACGGAGTAAGCATTTATGACATGGGACAGCTTCACATATTTACCTCTAATTATACCGAGATCTACGGAGTATATGCGGCTCCGGTCTGATATTACAACATAGTAACTATTCAAGTCAAATAATAATCGGGTCGAGATAAAGCGGTTAATCATAGGAGAAATTAACAGTATTATGCCGAGTTTGACCGCCTGCACGAAGAAGAAATGAAAAACTGATTTTGCTTATCTGACCCTTTCTTTGACTTTTTTATTTTGATATGGTATAATGCTTTTAACGGCAGATTGAATGTGTCTGCTCGACAAATCGGAATTTGAGGAGGTAGGATTAGTTGAAAGTTATAAAGCGAAAATCAATAGGAACACACTTTTCAATGTGTGTTCAGCCTGCTTTTATTATTGGTACAAACAATGAAGATGGAACGCATAACTTTGCTCCAATTACATGGGTTAGCATAACCAATGAGAAAGAGAATGACTATTTATTAATTATCAGTATGTTTGGTACTAAAAGGACCAAACAGAATGTAATTAGAACTGGTGTTTTAAGCGTTAATCTTGTTAGCACAGACATGATCGAACTTATGGATTATTTTGGCACACATCATGCGAAGGATGGGAAGAAGGATGAAATTTCATATGATGTTGGTAGGGGAGAGATTGTGGATGTTCCTGTTTTGGAGGCGAGTAGGTGGATATATGAATGTGAAGTAGTTCAATCAATTGAAATTGGAGAATCAACAACCTTTTTCTGCAGAATAAGGAATATTCAAATAGAAGAACAGATGGAATGTAGAGATACACTTGATGTGGATCTTACGAAATTAGAACCTGTAATTTATTCGGGAATGTATCATAGTATTGGAAAATTACTTGGCAAAATAGGTGATTTTTCAAAATATACAAATTCCAATTTATCGGGCAGTTCATAATCACAGCACTTTAACTGGTGCTGTGATTTTTTCTACTTAAAGATTTTGTGCAACAAAAAAGGCTTCCGTACACCTACATTAGTGTAAGCATACGGAAGCACTGTTTCCATACATATATAAACTACTCTTGTAGTTAAGCCGAGAAAAGGCATAAATAAACGATTAAATGCGAACATTACACTCTAACTGCTTTCGTTGACACAAAAGCATATATACAAAAAAAGAGCCATAGCAAAAGCTACAGCTCTCTGGCTCCCCCTGTTGGACTCGAACCAACGACCCTT